>JAETPY010000058.1 GCA_021770925.1 Erysipelotrichaceae bacterium
GTAAGACTCCTTCAGTAAGAATATAAAATAAAATGCCTGCAGAAACAAGACTTTATTCATGACTATGTGTGCCTTGAAGCTGCAAGCGGAAAGGAATGTAAGGTTATTATGGAAATTGAATTTTTAAAACCTGTTAAAATTGGTAATAGAATATATGAGACTGGTGAATGTTTAAAAATAAAAGAACCCGGGGATACACTTATGGATTTAAATGATGATTTTTATATTATAGTTTATCGTGGGTTAAGATATGATGTTCGTAAAGATGAAATTGAGATTATAAAAGTTTAAATATTAGTTAAAAACTTGGTTTTATTGTAAATCAAGTTTTTATTTTGTGATAGAAAGTTTGTTAAGCAAAATGCATTAGTAAATGTAAATAAACTTTAATTGAATTGCTGACTTAGATTAAAATATAATTTGGAAAATTAATGGTAAGCATATAGATGCTAATATTTTATTTTATTAAAATGAGCTTCTCTTGGTATAAGTAATATAAATTTGGTGTATTCATATAGATCCTGTTTATCAAGTTTTGGAGTAGGGGTATTTTGTCAAGAAAAGTTTTATACGGGTATTGTAGAAAATGTCAGAATTTATATGATTGAGGGGAATAGTAAAGATGAAGTCAGAGCTAAGAGTTATTCATTGGATTATGAATGTATTTTGGGATACGAGATAATTAAAGTTGATATTATTTTGTATATAACTACTTTTAAAAATTTTTAACGCTCTATTGACATGGGTGTAACACACGGGTGTAAGATTGTGATGAAAGGTGGGATATGATAAATGAAAAAGCTTGTATTTATGAATTTTAGTCCTAATAAATGTGGAAATACTTTTAGAATAGGACAAGAATTATTAGAGAATGTTGAGTATGATGTTTTACAAATGTCTGATTATAAGATTAGTCAGTATGGACAAGTTTTTGAAGATGATCAAATCAGTGATGTTTTTAAAAAAATAGAAGATAAGGATGTAATCCTTATAGGAGCGCCTATATATTGGTATACAGTGGGAGGAATTTTAAAGACATTTATTGATAGACTTTACTTGTTAAAAGAAGCAGAAGTTTTAAGAGGTAAGGAATTGTACTTTTTTGCTCAAGGTTCATCACCAGATGAAAATTCGATCAATACGATTGAATATTTAGTCAAAAGGTTTTCTTATCTTATGGGTATGAAACTAAAAAATGTTATTGTTGATTCGAGTCAAGGTTGTAAGGTCATCAGTGATATGACTATTTATCTGTAAGAAAAGCTATATGAAACGAACGAATGGAGTTATTTTAATATTGCTGGTATTAGCTATGAGTACAGGTTGTACAACATCAAATGATGAGTCGAATGTGTCTAATAACATAAAATATTTTACAAGTGATACAAAAATTTATGATGTTATCAATAATGATTCATTTCAAGACTTTGGCAGATTAATTTTTCCAATTGATAGATCAATAGCCGAAGATATGACATTAGAAGAATCTGAAAATTTATATATCTGGTATAACTATATCAATCCAAATAAAACAGTAGAAATTGTAAATTATATGAAGCAGCAGGTCGATTCTGGAAATCCGATATTCTACAGTATCCATACAGAAGAAGAAATGAAGGCTGATCCTGAGAAGAGAAATACAGGTGTATTTTATTTTCGTGGAGAAGAAAATGCCAGATTTGCTATCTTGAATGCAGGTGGTGGTTTTATGTATGTTGGTGCTATGCAGGATAGTTTTCCGCATGCTTTGGAACTGTCTAAAAATGGATATAATGCTTTTGCTTTAATTTATAGGCCGGATGCTGATAAGGCAATGGAGGATTTGGCAAGAGCTGTTGCCTTTATTCATGACAATCAAGATAAATTAAAAGTAGATGTTTCGTCTTATTCTGTGTGGGGTGGTTCAGCAGGTGGAAGAATGGCGGCATGGTTAGGAAGTTATGGCACAGATAGTTTTGGTGAAAAAGAATATCCTCAACCAAGTGCAGTTATTATGCAATATACAGGCTTATCTGAGGTGACAGGTCATGAGCCGCCAACTTATACGTGTGTTGGAACAAGTGATTCAATAGCAAATTATCAAGTAATGGAAAATAGAATCAATGAGATAAAGTTAAATGGAACAGATGCACAAATAGAAGTATTTGATGGACTTCCTCATGGTTTTGGACTCGGTGAAGGAACAAATGCGGAGGGATGGATTAATCATGCTATTGAATTTTGGAAAAGACAGATAAAAAATACAGACTAAATATATTGAAAAGAAGATGTGGGTTTTGATGTAACTTAAAAGTACAGGATGGTCATGCAATATGTATGCTGGTATATGATGATTATCCTGATTGAGATAGTTAATTTGTTAAATATTATTTTCAGATTTAGAAGATAGTAATTATTTTATAAGTTAAGGAATAACAAATCAACATGATGGAGGTATTGTTTTATTTGTATAACATTATGGTTTGGTTATTTAATAAAAAAATAAATGTAAAGGAGCAAAACAATGAAATTAAAAAAGACATTAATAACAGTTTTAACAGGAATGGTTGCATTAACTTTATTGGCTGCATGTCAATCTAATACAGAAAAATCATCTCAAACAAATAAGCAGCCACAAGCAGTAAATACAGAATCATCAAATGATTTTGGAAAAACTTTGATTGTATATTACTCTGCAACAGGTAATACAGAAGAAGTTGCTAACATGATCTCTGAGGAAACAGGTGGTACATTATTTGAAATCGTACCTAAAGAACCTTATAGTGATGATGATTTAAACTGGAATGATGATAACAGTCGTGTAACCAGAGAACATGAAAATGAAGATGAAAGAAACGTTGAACTCGTTTCAACGACAGTAGATAACTGGGATACTTATGATACAGTTTTTATTGGTTATCCAATCTGGTGGGGAATTGCCGCATGGCCAGTAGATAATTTTGTCAAAGATAATGATTTTGACAATAAAACAGTAATTCCATTTTGTACATCAGCATCATCTGAATTAGGTGAAAGTGGCAAACTATTAGAACAGATGACAGGCACAGGTAATTGGCAAGAAGGACAAAGATTTAGTTCAAGTGTGTCTAGTTCAGATGTGCAATCATGGCTTAATGAATTTGAATTAACAAAATAAAATTTTACTTAAAAAACAACTAAAGACTATTGATGAAATGTCCAAGAAATAGGAGAGATAAAAATGAATACATTTAATTATGAATTAAAAACAAAAACTTATTTTGGAAAAGATGCAGCAAAAAACAATTTACCAGCTGAATTAGAAAAAGTAGGTCATACTATCATGCTTGCCTATGGTGGAGGTTCTCTTAAAAGAAATGGAATTTATGATGAACTTAAAGAAATCTTAGAAGAAGCTGGAAAAGAAGTTATTGATTTTTCAGGAATTATGCCTAATCCTACTTATGCTAAAGTACAGGGAGGAGCAAAACTTGCTAGAGAAAAGAATGTTGATTTTATTTTAGCTGTTGGTGGTGGATCAGTTATTGACTGCTGTAAAATTATTTCCGCTCAGGCAAAATTAGATGAAGACATTTTTGATTATGAATATGTCGAAAAGAAATATCCTGTAGATGGTATTAAGATGGGTGCTATTGTCACAGCAAGTGGAACGGGTGCAGAAATGAATGCAGGTGCAGTTATTACTCATGAAGAAAAGAAATGGAAAGGACCGATTTTTGGAACACAGGCTGATTTTGCGATTTTAGATTCATGGTATACAAAAACTTTACCAATGAAACAGGTGATTTCAGGAGCTTTTGACACATTGAGTCATTGTATGGAAACTTATTTAGGAAGTCCTAGAAATCCCAATTTATCTGATCAAATCAATGAATCTATCATGCAGTTAGTCATTGAAAATATGAGAAAACTATTAGTTGAAGGATATGATATGGAAGCGAGAGGTGAATTGATGTGGGCAAGTGCCATGGCAGAAAATGGTATATTAAAAATTGGTAAAGTGACAGATTTTCAAGCTCATCAAATCGAACATCAATTAGGAGCTTATACAGACTGTAATCATGGACAAGGATTAGCAGTAATTCATCCTGTGTTATATCGTCATATGTATAAAGAAAATGTTGCTCAGTTTGCAAGGTTAGCCAGAGTTGTATGGCACGTTAATGATACAAATAAAACGGAAGAAGAAGTTGCATTAGCAGGTATTGAAGCATTGGCTGATTTTATTAAAGAAATGGGACTACCTACAACATTAAAAGAAATGGATATTGATGGTATAGATATGTTAAGAAAAGTGGCTGATACATGCAATTTGACGGCTGGATGTGCTAAGAAGTTTGAGCGAGATGAAATTTTTGAAATCCTTCAAGAATGTTTATAAAGAATGAGGAAAATAAAAGATGAAAACAAGGTTAATTACAGGTTGTCCTTCAGGACTTGGAAGGAGTCTTGTAAAAGCCGTTTTGAATCAAGAATATAATGCTGTAGTCACGGCAAGAAATATAGATAAGATAAAAGACATAGATGATTAATATCCACAAACTGCTATTGCTTTATCATTAGATGTTACAAATCAAAAAATATCCAAATGCTATAAAAAAGGCAATTGAGAAATTTGGAACAGTTGATGTTTTAGTTAATAATGCTGGATATAGGTTTCATTCAGCTTTGGAAGAAGGTAATATACAGCGATGTATCAAGATTGTTTGAAACAAATGTATGAGGACCTGCAGCTCCAATGGTTCTGGTTATTATGCTGCATCAAAAAGTATATTAGAATCATTATCAAAGGCATTAAAGTGATGATTGTTGAATCCGGAGTATTTAGAACAGACTTTGCTGGATGTTAATCCAGCAAAGTTATTCATGATATGTATTAACTGCTGGAACAAGATATATTGAAAATGATAAAACTCATGGAACATAATCAGGTGATCTTGATAAAACAGTAGATTTAATTATTAAAGCTGTTGAAAATAATTAGACACCGTTGAGATTATTGTTGGGAAGTGATGCGGTTCGATTTACAAATGATAGTATGAAAAATTGTCACGAAGAATATAATATATGGTGTTTGTTAAGTGAAAAAACAGATTATTAGGATAAAAGGAAGAATTTCATCAATTCTTCCTTTCAAAATAAAAAGATGACAACAAAGTACTAGTCATCATCTTTACTAGGTATTAAATTACTATAATATTTGACTTTGCCATTTAAGACATCATCATAAAATCCCTGTTTCCAATGGATAAAATCAATACTATCATTTATTTTTTGAATCTTATGTTCAAGTTCTCTTAACTTTGCTTCTAATATCACTTTTCTTTCAGGAATGGATGATTCTCCCTTTAAACATAATCGAAGATATTCTTTCATTTCCACAATACTCATATCACAGTTTTTCAAACATGATAAGCTGTTAATCCATGCTATATCATTGTCATCAAAAATACGATAATTATTTTTATCTCTTTTGACATTAGGAACTAATCCTTCGTTACAATAGAATTTTAAAGTATCATAAGATAATCCAGTTTTTTCACAGGTTTGTTTCATTGTATAGAATTTTTTTTCTTTAGACACTGACCTTACCTCCTGAACTTATTTTAGAACATGGGTGTAACCCACAGTCAATAGAAAATAAAGAAATTTAAAAAAATATTGACCGTGTGTTACTCACGACATCTATAATTGTAGTGAAATTTAATATTGATGTCAATATCATAAATAAGGTGGAGTATTAAAAATGCGTAAAAAGGCAATGATCAAAATTGAAAGTTTTGTGGTTATTTTTTAGCTGGTGCAGTATTTTATTTTCATTTAAGTAATGTAAATGATTTATCACAGGAAAATGAAATTGTAAATAAAGAAATATCAAAAGAAAGTACACAATCTTCTGTGGGCAATGATGAAAAATCATTAGTCGTTTATTTTTCGGTACCAGAAACTGATGACCCCAATAAAGAAATAACAATTGAGGAGGAAAATAGTGCCATTGTTGTTGATGGTGAAGTATTAAGTAACCAACAGTACGCAGCAATGATGAAATCTAATAACATGGGAAGCGATTTGTGTCGCATAGAACTTCAAACATCATATACAACGAATCATGAAGAATTAGTGAATATTGCAAAGGAAGAACAAAATGAAGATGCAAGACCAGCTATTAAATCTGCTATTAGCAATTTTGATGAATATGATACGATTTATGTTGGTTATCCGATTTGGTAGGGTGGCATGCCTCAGATTATGTATACATTTTTTGAATCGTAGTGGTAAAACAGTTTTATTTAATATATACGAAGAAACAATATATAGAGGTGCATATAATATTATTAAAGAACTTGAATCAAATATAATGATTTTTGATGGATTGACTGTTCATGATAGAAATATGGCATCAAATCAAAAGGCAACAGTAGGAAAATGATTGAGAGAATCAGTTGTATTTTAAGTAATCAACACATATTTTTATTGATGTAAAGTTATATATTTCAAGGAGACTCTTATGAAAAAAATAGGATTAATGATAATGAGTTTATTTATGGGTTTCAGTCTTGTAGGATGTTTACAAGAAGAAACAAATGAGGATGTTGATGTATATGATTATTATTCTGGAGAACAGAGAGAAAAAACGGATAGTGAGAGCATTTATTTATGGGAAAAAGGAAATATGCCAGCTGAAACGAGGTACACTGAAAATACAAGAGATTATTTTGATGATCCTGATTTTGAACCATATATGACGGTTTATAATGTACAAGAAGGAACCGAAATTAAAGGTGCTATGCTTGTGAGTCCAGGAGGAGCATTTATGTTTCGTTCAGAAAACACAGAAGGAAAAGAAGTTGCTGAAAGATTTGCTCAATTAGGATATGTTTCTTTTGTTGTTCATTATCGTGTACAGCCATATACTGAAAGAGAATCTGGTATAGATGTTGCAAGAGCAATTAAAATTGTTCGAAATTATGCTAAAGATTATGGAATTGATGAAAATAAAATATCAGTCGTGGGTTTTTCTGCGGGTGGTATAGCTAATGGAAGAGCAGTATTAGAATTTGGACAGGATATAAATGGAAAATCGTTAGATGAACAATATACCCCTGATGAAATAGATAGCATTTCATCTTTGCCTAATGCTGTTGTTATGGGATATTCGTTCTATGGAAGACTGTCCTTTGCAGATTTAAATGAAAGTACATTTGAAAATTTTGGGTTGCCACCAACATATTATGTGTATGGAACAGAAGACCCGTTTTATGATCAATTTAATGATCAGGTTGATTTATTACATGAGTTGAATAAAGATATCGAATCACAAGTACTAGATAATTATCCGCATGGCTTTGGAATTCGTGGAAACTGGGCAGAAAAGATTGATCAGTGGTTAGATAAAATATATAAAAAGAACTTATAAAATGTTTGTATAATATTATATGAATAAAAAAAGGAGATTAATTTTATGAAAGATTTTCAACTAAGAAACGATGCTAAATTATTATTTCGCAAGGATCCTATTGCAGATTTAATGGTATATGCAAAAGAACTTTATTCGTTTGTGGAGGAGGTTCTGTAAAAAAGAACAACTGTTATGATGATGTCAAGAAAGCAGTAGAAAGTGCAGGAGGGTTATTTTACGAGTCGGTAAATGCTTCTAGAGAACTTAATGCTATTAAAAAGGGAATTCAAATTGTTAAAGAAAATGATATTGAATTAGTTATTGGTGCAGGTGGAGCAAACATCGTGGATTGTGCAAAACTCATTGCATTTGGCAGTTATCATAGTGAAGATATTTGGGATTATATAAAAGGGAAAAAGAATCCTTATGGACTTTTAAAATTACCACTTATCCTCATACCAACATATCCTTCAAGTGGTTCAGAATACGGTTTAGGAGCAGTAGCAGTGTGTGCAGATTTTAGAACCGGGGATTTTGGAACAGCGTATGGAATTGCTGGGGATGTTGCTGTTCTTGTACCAAAGTATTCTATGTCACTTGATAAAGAAATGACTGCTTATACAGGATTGGTAACATTAGTGCAGTTATCAGCTTCAACTATCGGAGATCATAATCCAGTATCTTATGATGTGGGGATATCTGTGATTAAAAATGTTCTTGAAGCAACAAAAAAACTCAAAGAGAATCCTAATGATGAAGATGCACGAGGAGTCATTCTTTATGGAGCATCAATATCGACTTCTGGTCGTCTAGGACTTGGTAAAGAAGAAAACTATGCTTATGACATTTATGAATTAGAATTTATTCCTGAGGTTTTGTTTCAGGCAACTTATCGTAAAAGTTTAACGACATTATTCCCACGTTTTTTAAAGGCAATGGCAAAATATCATCATGAAGATATAATTTGTTATTTTAATAATGTATTTGATTATCAAGGAACTGTAGAAGAATCTGTTACTCAAATGATAAAGATTTTTGAAAAAATGGGTGTTGATATGTATTTTGATGGAACAGTTTCTAAAGATGAGATTAAGGATATTGGTATTTCATCTGGACTTTCTATAGATGAAATAGTAGACATTGTGAAGGATTGTTTTCGCTGATTCAAAATGGAATCATTTTAATATGGAATATTCTATTCTTAAAAATGGTCAAAATTATTGGACTTTAGTATGGTCAAGAATATATAAAGAATTACTTGCGGGAAAATATCATGTTAAAAAATATTTGTACAGGATAGTAAAAAATGTGTGCTACAGAATTTCAAATTAAATAAATATTAATTTTAAAATAATTCATAAATGTATTTATTTTTTATAGGATAAGAGGAGTGAAAATATGGAAAAGAAAGAATTTAAAAGGGATATTTTTTTTAATTATCACGTCAGATATAAGGTTGAAGTCAATTCATAGAGTATCTATTTTACCATTCATCACTATTAGTACGATTTAGAATCAATATTTATGCTAATGGTAATACATGGTTAAAATTCAAAGAAGTATTACATAAGGAATTTGAATGCGATTATTATCAGTTTAATTTAAAGGGTAATTTGAATGAACTTGTCAGAAATATAAGAAAAGATATTCGTTTCTTGTTAGAAAATTTTATTGATTTTCCTATTTTATGGCATATTCTTTTGGACTATCTCAATAACAATGATGATTTCATTGATACGAAACTAGCAAGAGATAATGATGAGTCGATCAAAAATTGTAAAAGCATTAGAAAATATTTTTAAACATGTGACGAGAAAACTCGTCCTTTTTACATACGAAAATGTGGAAAAAGTATGAATGAAATAAAATTTAAGGATACAAATTTTTATTTTAGGTGTTTATTAAACTTGTTGAAGAAAATGCTGTATTTATTATTCAGAAAACAGAAAAGTAAAAATCTATTCAATTTACCAAATTGACAGTATAGAAGATCATTGCGATGTCTTTATGAACTTTCATTTAGTAAACTATTTGTCTAATATTTTAATGACTAAATTTATTATTTTACATAATTGCTTAAATTGTAATTTGCTTCTAGATAAAAAGTTTTATGATAACCCTGTTTTTCTTTATTGATTTTAAAGTATCAAAAGATTTCCAGTTTAAGGGAGTAGAAATCGAAATTTTTGTCATAGTGAGATTGTGAATATCAAGTGGAGAAGTTAAAGGAAGTTTTAATATAATCTTTTAGTGGTATATTTTATTTTTAATACTTAATATTTTCTATAAAGTATTTGATTTTAAATAGAAGGATTTAAGTATTTATGAAAATCATTAAATATGAGAAATATATTTTATTAAATCCTAAAAAAGTATTCTTTAATAAAATCAGAAAATAAAATTCATTTATTTTTTATTTGGTTAACTTAATTGCTTTTTTGTTTATTGTAATTGAGTACATTTCGTTTTATTTTTAATTTAAGAAGATAAAAATAGATTAAACAAAATTAACTTAAAGACAAATAAAAGGGATCTCTTTAAAATTATAGTTGATATTTGAATATTTAAAGTAATATTTTGAGATTTTTTTATCTTTTTAAGTAAAGGATAAAGGAGGGGAGATAAAATTAGATAAGTAATAATGTTTATCATTTAATAATAAAATACATTTTTAATATTAAAAGAGAGGATAAGAAAAAATGAGTAAAAAACAAAAATTATCAAAAGCATTATTAGCATTAATGATGACAGCATCAATGGTTAATTATGCACAAATACCAACATTTGCTGCTGAAAATACTGGAAATCAAATCTTAGCAAGAGAAGTTACAGAAAATGATGGGGCAACATTAACTGTTGATGGAAAAACATATAATCTTTTAGATTTTGAATTTGATAAAGAATTAACAATTAGTCCAAATACAAAGGATTTATCTATTCATATTAGTGGAACATTAGGTGGAGAAAATGTAGTTAGAGGAGAACTTTCTGGTTTTAGAAAAACAAGTCCAGGTGGTTCTGCATTTTCGACTTATAGAATTGATAAGAAATCCGGAGATAGTTCTATTGATATTAATGTGAAAGTTGAAGATATTCGAGAAAATGTTAGATATACTGTTACTCCATATGGACCATATAATTATATTATGCTTCAAAGTTATATCCACTCATTTCACTTCAAATTTGCTGAACCAGACCAGGCACCGGTTATTGAAGTACCTAGTGCTAAAGATGATAGAATAACTGTTGAGCAGGGAAGTTATTTTAATACTATAAATTTCAAAAATGAGATTGTTGTAACAGATGATAATACGCCAACATCAGACATTAAATTGCAAGTTTCAGCTAATGTAAAAACATCAACATTAGGTGAATATCCAATTACAATTACTGCTACAGATGATGCAGGTAATGTAACAACAAAAGAAATCATTGCAGAAGTTGTACCAGCGAGAGTACCAATTAAAGCAACAGCCGTTGCAAACGGAAAGACTGTTGATGTTTTAAATGACGTAGATACAACAGATAAATTATTAGTTGTTAGTCCAGATGATGAAAAATTAGTATTCCGTGTAGATGGAAGTGTATTAATTTATTCTACACTTAATATTACAGAAGGTAATAGAACTATTCGTAATATTAGAGTTGATAATGAAGGAAAAGATACAGTAGAAATTGTATTGCCTAAAGAATTAATTAAAGAAAATTATTCATATCAATTATCGACTTTTGCTAGAAGTGGAATTGCAAATAATAACAAATTCTTTAAAATTAAATTTGCTGAACCAGATCAAGCACCAATCATCGAAATTAATGATATAACTATTGAACAAGAAAGCGATTATAGTTCAAGAGCAGGATTAAAGGTTAGTGATGACCATACTTCTGAAGCCGATTTATTAAAAACATTAGAAATCACTGGAGCAGATAAAGTTAATACAAATGTACCAGGTGAATATAAAGTAACTTATAAAGTTACAGATAATGCAGGAAATGTTGCAGAAAAAACAATTAAAGTGACTGTAACACCAATTGCTCAACCTACTAAGGTTACAGTAGTAATTAATGGACAAACTCTTGATGTTATGAATGGCATTCAATATAATGAAGTTATAAAGATTGATCCAAATACTGAAGAATTAGTATTCCATGTAGAAGGAAGTAAAATTATTCGTTCAGAAGTTTTCTCTAAAGATCATTTTGATATCTTAAAAGATGCTAGAGACGGTGAAAAATTAGATATTACATTAGCTAAAGATCAAATTATTGATGGAGCAAAATATATAGTTACAGTCTATGATTTCCCAAGTCATGCTTATAGACAAAATACGTTTGTTATAGAATTTGATAACGAAAAACCAATAGATCCAGAAAAACCAGTAACTCCTGTAGATCCAGAAAAACCTGTTATTCCAACAAATCCAAATGATGGACATGAAAGTAATGTATTAAAAGATGAGATTAATAATAAATCTAATTCTAAACAAGTACAAACATCTGATAACCAAGAAATATCAGGATTTATGATTTCAGGAATTGTAGCAATTACTGGATTATCAATTCTTATTAAAAGAAAAAAATATAATTAGAACTTAAAGAGTTTTTAAAGATAAAAAGAGGTTCAAAAATGAACCGCCCCTGTCAAGTAGACAGGTGAAATAATTAAAATGTTTTTGATGAAGTTGTCGAATAGACAACTTCATTTTCTTATGCAGTTAAAGTTGAACTGCTTGTGTAATGTTCCTGCTTATATTTTTTTATTCTTTTATTTTCAGGTATTGGATATTGATTCGGTGTTTGTAAAGATAATGCTTCACTTCTCACTTCATACGGTGTCTTAACTCCAAATCTTCTCTGACATAGGACCAACTATTATAATCATTTACCTATTTTATGATAGTGGAATCTGAAGAAATATTGTATTTTACCATCAAATCAGCATACGAGCCATCCCCATTTAAATAAGCCAAAACAACCTTATGCTTAAATTGTTTAGTATATATGTTATTAGATTGATTTGTATCGAATGCAGTTTCCCCGTATTCCTTATACTTCCTTACCCATCGCTGAATGAGAGAATTGCTGGTGTGTAATTCGTCCGCAAGAGCCTGAAATGATTTTTCACCATTCAAATAACGCTTAACTATATTTAATTTCATTTCTTTTGAATATTTATTTTTTCTTCCCAATATAAAAACCTCCCGTAGTCAGTGTTTAATTATTTACACTGTCTACTGGGAGGTTATCATATCAAAATGTGAACCTCTTTTGCATAGTACATATCTAGTTTAATTCATCTTTTGTAAGGACTAAAATGATGTTTTAATATGTGTACATTGACAACTGAACAACAGCCATTAGATACATCCCTGTTAAATGAGTCTTTCAACAAGTATACCATGACTATTAGAAAATCTAATAAGAGCGAAAGAACACGGAGTTGTAAAAATAGATGAGCACTTATTTGGCAATGATGTTTAACAGCAATAATGATACTTCTGTCAATTTACAGTCTAAGCGTTAAAAGCGTTATAGGTATTGATAGCAGTTGAATGAGAACTATTCTTTAGTTTGTTTAATGCAATCCTTAGTTTTTCGAGTAAATAATAAATTGAAAATGTTAAACTGAGTATTTTTTAAAATAAATGCTTAGTTATACATAATCATTTGATGAAATGTTACAAACGCTTATACCTGTAACTTGTTTTTTATTTCACATGAATGATAAAATATTGATAACAAAAAACAAAGGAGAAATAAAAATGGCAAACAGATTTGTATTAAATGAAACAAGTTATCATGGAAAAGGAGCAATTGAAGCTATTGTCACTGAGGCTCAAGCTAGAGGATTTAAAAAAGCTTTGGTTTGTTCTGATCCAGACTTAATTAAATTTGGAGTAACTAAAAAAGTTACAGATTTATTAGATAAAGCAGGGTTGGCATATGAAGTTTATTCAGATATTAAACCTAATCCAACGATTGAAAATGTTCAACATGGTGTAAAAGCATTACATGATGCTGGTGCTGATTATATGATTGCAATTGGTGGAGGATCATCAATGGATACTGCTAAAGCAGTTGGTATTATTGATAGAAATCCTGAATTTGCTGATGTGAGAAGCCTAGAGGGTGTTGCAGATACTAAAAATCCTTGTACACCAATCTTCGCAGTTCCTACAACTGCTGGAACAGCAGCTGAAGTTACCATTAATTATGTCATTACTGATGCTCAAAAGGATCGGAAAATGGTGTGTGTAGATGTTCATGATATTCCTGTTGTAGCATTCGTTGATCCGGATATGATGTCAACAATGCCCAAAGGTTTAACAGCTGCAACTGGGATGGACGCATTAACTCATGCAATTGAGGGTTATATTACTAAAGGGGCTTGGGAATTATCAGATATGTTCCATATCAAAGCAATTGAAATTATTTCTAAATCATTAAGAGGAGCAGTAGAAAATACAGCAGAAGGTAGAGAAGGTATGGCTTTAGGGCAATATGTTGCAGGAATGGGATTCTCTAATGTTGGTTTAGGATTGGTTCACTCAATGGCTCATCCATTAGGTGCTTTATATGACACTCCTCATGGTGTGGCTAATGCAATTATTTTACCTACAGTTATGGAATATAATGCTGAATATACTGGAGAAAAATATAAAGATATTGCTGAAGCGATGGATGTAGATACAACAGGTATGACTCCAGAAGAGTATAGAAAAGCTGCTGTAGAGGCAGTTAAACAATTATCACAAGATGTTGGAATTCCAGCTGATTTAAAAGAAATCGTAAAGGAAGAAGACTTGGATTTCTTAAGTGAATCAGCATTAGCGGATGCTTGTTGTCCAGGTAATCCAAGAGATACAAGTGTAGAAGAAATTAAAGATTTATATAAATCATTATTATAGTAAGATAGAACTGAATGAATCAATTTATAAACTGATTCATTCAGTTTTTTAATTATTTAATCAATTAAAATTATTGCCATTTATTAAGGGTTCGTTAACTTAAAGTTAATAAAAAAATACTATTATTAATTTATAATAATAGAATTAAAAAGAAGACGTATATTTTTTTAAAATCTTTCATAAAATAAATGTGATTAGGTTATTGTCAATAATAATAATTATGATATAATTTAAATGTTTATTAGAGGTTTTAATAAAATTGAAAAGGAGGATAGCTCATGGAAAGTATTAGTGAACATGTAAAAAGAGAGCGTGAGGCTAGAGGAATTACATTAGAAGAATTAGCCAAAGGGACATTTATTTCTGTAGCTGTCTTAAAAGATATAGAGTCAGGAGCATTTGATAAGTATAAAGGCGATGAATTATACTTAAAAATGTATTTAAGAAAAATTGCTAAATATTTAGGGATGGAAGAAAGAGAACTTGATGCTGAATTTGAAGCATTAACTCAAGAAATACAGTTAGAACAAATAAATCAAAGCAAAAGAAAAAAACAATCTGCTGAGGAAAATAAAAAGAATGTAACTATTTCTGGAAAGGTTAGCGATACATTCAAGGATTTAAAAAATGCTAAGCCTAAAAAGCCGATTTCTAATAAAAGGGTATATGAAGATCGTTATTTGATGAGATATTTCAAATACGCTTTAGTAGTAATGGTTTGTGTAGCGATTATTTTTGTTGTCTGGTATTCGATCGTTGCAAGTAAATCACCTAGCGATAATAACGATTTTAAAGATAACAACACTCCAACAGTTGAAGGTAATAATGATAGAGGTACTCAGGATACAGATGTTCCTGATGATAAAAAAGTCGATGAAGGTGACAAAAAAGATGATGAAAAACCAGCGGCTGATACTGTTGAAGTGACTAAGAACGGAAAATTGGATTATAGTTTTAAATTAGGTTCGGGACAGGAAAAATTCAAATTTAAAGTTGAATTTGTTGGACGTACATGGTGCCAATTAAAAGTAAATGGAAGTGAATTTGAAGGATTTAAAAGTGGGATTTATAATGATGCTAATAAAAGTAATTCGTTAGATGCAACACCTGAAACAGTCGAATTAGAATTTGATGCAGGAACTTTTCAAAATTTAGATTTAAGAATTGGATATTTCATGGGACATCGTTTCTATATTAATGATACATTACTAGAAGTTGATCCAAGTGAATATAATGGGGGTAGTGAAACCCTTAAGATAACGCAGGTGAAATAATGAATTTACCTAATAAACTGACGATTACAAGAGTATTATTAGTACCATTATTAATTTTGATATATATGTTTCCTTATGATATGACAGGAATTACCGTTCCTGTCTATCATGTCTTAAAAACAGATATATCATTAATAAACATTATTATATTAGTTATTTTTATAATTGCTTCGATTACTGATTATTTTGATGGTCAAATAGCAAGAAAGAATAAAATGATTACAACTTTTGGTAAGTTTGCAGATCCAATTGCTGATAAATTATTAATCAATACAATTTTTTTGTTACTGGCAAGTGATGGAACAATTAATATCATTATCCCAATAATCATGATATCGCGTGATACAATTGTTGATGCGATAAAAATGTCTGCAGCTAGTAAACAGGTAGTAGTTGCAGCTAGCAAATTAGGAAAGTTAAAAACAGTCAGTCAGATGATTGCTTTAGCATTTTTATTAGTAAATAATTTTCCTTTTTCTAGTCTAGAAATTGATGTAGCAATGATTTTAGCCTGGATAGCTACAGTGATATCAGTGATTAGTGGAATTGATTACTTTATAAAAAATCAAGAAATGCTTATGGAGACAATGTGATGGATGAATTAGCAAAAGCATTAATAAAATATAATATCAGTATATCTAGTGTAGAAAGTTTTACAGTAGGTAATTTTGCTGCAATGCTAGGAAGTATTCCTGGCATTTCTAAGGTTTATAAGGGGAGTTTAGTAACTTATCAAAGTGCAACTAAAGAAAGACTGTTAGGAATATCTCATGAGATGGTTGAAAAATATGGTGTCGTAAGTAAAGAAATTGCTTCTTTGATGTGCATTAATGGAAAACAAATACTAGATAGTGATATATGTGTGTCTTTCACTGGTAATGCAGGACCTGATGCGATGGAAGGAAAACCAGTTGGACTTGTGTATATCGGTATTTTGTATGAAGGTGTAAATATTTATGAATTGAAATTAAAGGGAACACGACAAGAAATTCAACGGCAGGCAATGGACTTTGTTATTAGAAAATTAATCGAAAAAATTAAAGTAAATTAGTTGTTAAAAAAGTATATAATAGTAGGAGGATAATTAAATATGGCAGAAGCAAAGACAAAAGAAAATAAAGAAGAAGCTAAAAAGACACAGGCTTTAGATGATGCTATTAAACAGATTGAAAAAAAATATGGAAAAGGTTCTGTAATGAAATTAGGAGATCGTGCTGCTGTTAGTGTTGATGTAATTCCTACTGGATCTTTAACTCTTGATTTAGCACTTGGAATTGGCGGGTATCCTAAAGGACGAATTATTGAAATTTATGGTCCTGAATCAAGCGGAAAAACAACTTTAACCCTTCATGCCATAGCTGAATGTCAAAAACAGGGAGGACGGGCAGCATTTATTGATGCTGAACATGCTATTGATCCTGTTTATGCTCAAAGTTTAGGTGTTAATATTGATGAATTAATTTTGTCACAACCAGATTCTGGTGAACAGGGTTTAGAAATTGCAGAAACATTAGTACGTTCTGGTGCAATAGATTTAGTTGTTGTAGATTCTGTAGCAGCACTGGTTCCGCAAGTAGAATTGGATGGAGAAATGGGTGATGCTCAGATGGGGCTTCAGGCTCGTTTGATGTCTAAAGCATTGAGAAAGATTGCAGCTGAGTTAAATAAATCTGAATGTACAATTATTTTTATTAATCAATTAAGAGAAAAAATCGGAGTTATGTTTGGTAATCCTGAAACTACTACAGGAGGGAGAGCTTTAAAGTTCTATTCTTCAGTTAGAGTAGAGATTCGTCGTGGTGAGGCAATTAAGCAGGGAACAGAAATAGTTGGAAATAAAACTAATATCAAAGTAGTAAAAAATAAAGTGGCACCACCATTTAAAACAACTCAAGTTGATATCATATATGGTAAAGGAATCTCACGAGATGGTGAAGTGCTTGATTTGGCAGTAGAAAAAGATATTATTGAAAAAAGCGGAGCCTGGTATGCTTATAAGGGAGATAAGATTGGTCAAGGACGTGAAAATGCTAAAAATTTCTTAAATGCCCATTTAGAAATTATGGAAGAAATTACCCAGGCAATTATTAAGTCTTTAGAATCAACAGAAAAAAAAGATTAAGATTAAAATTCTTAGTCTTTTTCTAACATAAAAAAGATTATAAATGAAAAAATCTTTATAAATACTGACCTTAAGAATGTATAGAAGAAAAATATTAGCAAGTAAGAGAGCTTTATATAATAATTTATACTTAAAAATACAAAGATAAAAAAGAAGGGTACCTGAAATATAGTACCTTTTTAGGCTATTAAATGGCACAGTTTACTATTTTTTACCTGTCTGTTGAAGCATTATTTATCAATAATTGATATCGTAAGACACTTTTGATATAAAACAGAAAAGAAATGAATACCATATGTGTTTTTGGTATAATAAAGTATGGTAAAAGCAATAAATTAGAATTTGAGGAGACAAAAATGAAATCAGTTTTACTTATAGGACAATCAAATATGGCAGGGCGTGGTTTTTTACATGAAGTCACACCACTCTATAATGAAAATATTTTTATGTTAAGAAACGGAAGATGGCAAATGATGTCAGAGCCGATTCATTTTGACAGAACAGTGGCTGGTGTTGGATTGGCAGCGTCATTTGCCCAGGCATGGTGTAATGCAAATATAAATGAGCAAATTGGATTAATCCCCTGTGCAGAAGGTGGAAGTTCTATTGATGAATGGAATGTTGAAGGGGCTTTATTTCGTCATGCGATTAGTGAAACAAAATATGCAATGGAAAATAGTGAATTAATTG
>JAETPY010000175.1 GCA_021770925.1 Erysipelotrichaceae bacterium
ATAATAATTAATGGAGGTGGTATAATGAAAAATTTACAAGAGAAACTTCAAAAATTAATTAATGAAAAAGAAGAATTAAAAGATAAAAAATATGATATCGAAGACGATCCAACTCTAGAACCTAGTGATAAAAGAACTAGATTAGCTATTTTAGATTTCAATATACAAGAGTTGAGTAATGCTATAGAGGCTACTAAAGTGCAGATTAGAGGTCAGGAGATACGCTTAAAAAATGAAGAGTATCTAAAACAGTTGGACAAGCAAATTAGAGAAGAAGAAGAAAAAAACATAATTCCTAAGATATATTTAGGGGATGTGAACCATCTAAAACGCTTACAGATACAACAAGAAAAAGAACATCAAGAGATTAGAGATAGAGCCAAACGCATTGGAGCAACAGTAAATGAAGAAAGACTAAAAGAGCAAAGAAGATTTCTAAATACAAAGATATATAATGATTTAAAGTTCTTGGCTACTTCAGACGATAGAAAAAGAGAACTAACAAAGATATTCAATATAAGATTTTAGTAATAAAAAGGAGCAATAGACAATGAAAATAGAGAATCCATCAACTCAAAATAATGTTGTATTGCCTACCAAAGAATTAATCAAAATAAAAGGTACTGATTTCAAAGTGTTACTTGGAATCAGTACAATAAGCAATGTAGGCAACTTCACTAAAAGTGGTGCTAATTCTAGATATGCAAGTCTAAAAAAAGTGGATAGAAATATGAGTAAACTATGTAAACAAATGAATATGAATCCTTCTCAATTCAGAAGGCATATAAGATCGCTATTGAAAAATAATAGTGATGAGTTCAAAATAGTAGATAGAGAACACAATGGAGAAGTTGTAAAATGCTATGAAATTAATTATGTAGAAAGTGGATTTGTAACAATTCCTTATGATAAAGTCGAAAAATCACTTATAGGTTTATCTAATAATTGCATCAAGCTCTACTCCAACCTATTATGGTTATGCAAAAAAGATGGAGAATTTATAGATAGACACATATCACAAGAAAATTTGCTTGAACTAATGGGACTATCTAAGAATAGTGAAAGAATATTAAGAGCTGCAACTGAAACACTAGAAGAATGTAATTTGATTAAAACTAAAAAAGTATGGGAATCAGAAACTATTTTGAATGAAGAATGTTTGCCAATTGGAACTAGTCCTAAAAGCAAAATATATTACTCTATTTGTAGCTAAAACACTTCAAAAAATAGTGCTATTCCTCTTATCAAAAAGTATTGTTCCTACCATAAAAAGATTATTGTTACTACTCTAAAAAAAGTATATTTCTACCCTTGAAAAGTATCAACATATTATAGATAAGTATTATAGAAAAATATTATAGAAAAAATAATAGATAGATAATAGACCATCTATCGAAACGAGTTTCTCAGATGGTGGCTTTATAAAATACATATTGGCAAATAACAAGGATTTTATATATATTTACATATGAAAAAAAGTCTATGTATTCGCTTACATAGACTTTTCAAATAACAATAAACCCAATATTAATATGCACACAAATAACTAGAAATTAGTATAACCAAAAAAAAGAAAATATACTCTATTCAAAAATTCAAAAATTAATAAATGAAAATTCAAAAATTAATAAATGAAAAAGATAGAAATATAGTTAAAACAAAATAGAAAGCCTTCAGAGCCTAAGAATGGAATTAATAATACAAATACATTAAGTAAAGCTTGCAAGTAGCTTAGAATGGCAAATAACAAGAATTTTAGGTATTCTGTTAGCATAGTGTATAGTTTTTTATTAGGTATTTAAAAAAAAATTCTAATTATCAGAGAAAGTTGGGTTTTTG
>JAETPY010000059.1 GCA_021770925.1 Erysipelotrichaceae bacterium
CTAGAATGGCTACTGTAGGAGGAAGAAAAGTACTTGCACGTCGCCGTAAAAGAGGAAGAAAAGTCTTATCTGCTTAAGAAAAATCCACTTTACGGTGGGTTTTTTTTCTAAAAATTATGAAAAAAGAATATAGAGTTAAAAAAAATGAAGATTTTAGCCATATTATTAAAGAAAAACAAAGTCTAGCTAATCGTTCTTTTATTATTTATTATTTAAAAAATAATATTGGTCATTCACGGATTGGAATATCTGTGAGTAAGAAATTAGGTAAAGCAGTAGTTAGAAATAAAGTTAAACGGCAAGTTCGTATGATGATACAACAAACTATAGATTTTAATGACAGCTATGATTATATAGTTATAGTAAGAAATAAATATTTAGATTTAGATTTTAATTCTAATCTAAATGAGCTAAAATATTTGTATAGAAAAATATTAAAAAGGATGGAAAATTAAATGATATTAGATAAAAAAACTAAAAAAATCTTAAAAGTATTTTGTTTGGTTTTCTTAGTTGCTATTCTAACAGGATGTGCACAAAATCTTGATAAAAATGGAAATCTTATTGCATCTCGTGCAATAACAATGTCAACTCCCTGGTCATTAAGTGCTGGTTGGTTTGATTTCTTGTTTGTTATTCCATTAGCTAAGGGAATTTTATTTATTAATCAATATGTAGGGAATGTAGCTATTGGGGTAATTGGAATTACAATTGTTGTTAATATTATTACTTTACCGATAATGATTAAGTCTACAGTCTCAACTCAAAAGATGCAGTTGTTACAACCAGAACTTGAAAAAATACAACGTAAATATAAAGGACGTAAGGATCAAGCTTCACAAATGCGTCAAAGTACAGAAATTCAAAATTTATACAAAAAACATAATGTCAGTATGTTTGGTTCTTTTGCAACTTTTTTAACTTTACCAATTATGTTTGCTATGTGGCAAGCAGTACAAAGAATAGATGTTTTATATAAAACTATAATTTTTGGTATTAACTTAGGTGATAAACCATTTAATCATATCATGGAGTTTAATATCGGTTATATAGTATTGTTATTATTGGTAGCAGGAACTCAATTTTTAGCTATGCAAATTACACAAATTATGGCAAAACGATCACCAAGATATCGTCCAAGTCAACAAATGCAGTCAATGAACACAATGAATAATGTAATGACAGTTTTTATTGTTTATTTAGCTGCAACAATGCCTTCAGCAATGTCATTATACTGGATTACAACTAACGTTATTAATATTGTCAGAACTGTATATATTCAATTTTTCCATATTGAAAAAGCACAAAAGGAAATTGAGTCTTCAGCTACTGATTTCATGAATATAAAGAAGTAGGTGAATAATATGATGAAAAGATATACTGCAAGAACAGTTCAGGATGCAGTCAATTTAGCTTGTCAAGATTTAGGAGTAACGATTGAAGATTTAAATTATGAAGTAATTAGTGAAACAAGAACATTTTTTACTAAAAAAGCAGAAATTGAATGTTATACTGTTTCAATGGTTCAAGAATATATTGAAGAATATGTTCGTCGTTTTATTAGTGAGATGGGGTTTGAAATTGAAACGGTATCATATTTACAAGATGGACGCATTTATTGTAATATAAATACAAGTAATAATTCTATTTTGATTGGTAAAGCAGGTGTTATTTTAAGAGCAATTAATTTTATTGTGAAAAATGCTGTTAGTACTACATATAAAAAAAGAATTGAATTAAGTATTGATATTAATGGATATAAAGAAGATCGTTATAAAAAAGTTGCTTCAATGGCAAGAAGATTAGGTAAACAAGTATTAAGAACAAAATCTGATATTAAACTTGACCCAATGCCTGCAGATGAAAGAAAAGTTATGCATCAGGAGTTATCTAAATTAGATCATGTAAAAACAGAAAGTCATGGAGAAGGAAGAGATAGGCATATGATTATTTCATATGTAGATTAAGCACATGTTATCATGTGTTTTTTCGTATAAAAAACAAATATTTATTGTTATAATAGTGGTGTATTAATAGATAATTTGATATATTTAAAGATATATAATAAAAGTTGGGAAAGAGAATAATGGAATATACAATTAAAGAAGTAACAGAAATGTATGATTTAAATGCATCAACACTTAGATATTATGAAAAAGAAGGATTGCTTCCTAAAATAAAAAAAAATCAAAGTAATAAAAGAGTTTACGATGATGATGATTTGCAATGGTTGAATATTATTATGTGTATGCGTAAAACCGGCATGACAATAGCATATATAAAAAGTTATATAAAATTATGTCAAGATGGTGATAGTACAATTAATCAAAGATATGAAATATTTTTAAAACAAAAAGAAATTTTATTACAGCAGAAAAAAGAATTAGAAAAGAATATTGAAATGGTAAATTTTAAAATAAATTTATACAAAGAAAAAATAAAATGTTTAATAGAGGAAGAAAATGAAAAAAAATAAATTATTAATGTTTTTTATTATTAATGGAATCTTTAATCTAGCTGCTAATTATGCTCATCCAATTACACCTACAGTAATAAAAAATCTTGAATTAGGTGATTATATGTTTGGTGTAGCCTATGGAGCTATGATGGGATTAAATTTTCTATTTTCTCCATTTTGGGGAAAATTAAATGAGCAGATTAATAGTAAAACGACAATGATTATTTGTAGTATTGGTTATGCTATTGGACAAATACTTTTTTGGCAGGCAACATCACAAAATATAATTATTTTTGCAAGAATGTTTTCTGGTATCTTTACAGGAGGTTGTTATGTAAGTTTTTTAACATATGTTGTTAATATTACTTCACCAGAAGAAAGAGGTAAAAATTTGACTATTTTAGCAACAGTAGCTAGTGTTTGTGCTGCATTTGGGTATTTTATTGGAGGAATGCTGGGAGAAATTTCAATTGATTTAACTTTTGCTTTACAAGCTTTAACATTAGCAGGTTGTGGGATACTATTTTATATTTTTTGTAAAAATGATGTTTTTTCACTGAAAAAACAAAAATTTAGTTTTCTAGTTAAACAGGCTAATCCTTTTAATTCATTTAAGCAGTCTAAAGTATTTATGGATAAAAGATATTTAATTTTATTTAGTATCTGCTGTTTAGATTTTTTAGGATTTACAGCATTTGAGCAGAGTTTTAATTATTATATTAAAGATATTTTTGATTTGACATCTGGTTATAATGGAATTATTAAAGCAGCAATTGGTTTCATTTCTTTAGTCGCAAATGGAACAATATGCTTATGGATCATTAAGAATACAGATGTATCAAAATCATCAATGTTAGTACTGCTGTTTAGCAGTATTACAATGGCTGGGGTTCTTGCAACAAATAATATTATTATATTTATTGTAATGAATGTAATTTTCTTTGCTCTAAATTCAATTATTATCCCATTGACTCAAGATCTAGTAGCAAGTCGTTCAAATAATAAAAATAGCAGTATAGTTATGGGATTTTATAATGCAATAAAATCATTAGGAGGAATTATTGGGGCATTAATGGCAGGATTTTTTTATGTATTTAATCCTCGTTTACCATTCATTTTCGGTTTGATTTCTTTTATTTTAGCAACTTTATTATCATTTTATTACTATAAAAAGTGTACAATACATAATACTCCAAAATAAAAGAATAATTGTTTTTATAGATAATATGTCGTATAGATTAGTTAATAGAACAGTAAAAAGGATGCATTTAATTTGCATCCTTTTCACATCCAAAGACAATATTTGCACTTTCACGTGCTTTGGTTAATACATCCATCACAATTCTAGAATGTTCAAGCATTTTATGGCATATATCAAAATCTTTATTATCAATATATTTAGAAATGTTTTTAAATTCATCATACATTCGATGATGATTTGTCGGTTTAATAATTTCTTTATCATTATTGTTTTTAATAACCTGGACATCAGTTAGAACACTAGTTGGGCCTTCAATTTTAATACATCCTAAATCACCTTGAATTGTTGAAGTAATAGGAGCACCACAATTTTTAGCACCGATACAAACAGCTTTGAAATTTGGATATTCTAAGCAAACAATACCTGAAGTATCAATACCTTTTTCAATATTAGCTAAATATTGCACTTTATCAGGTTTTCCAAATAAACCAATTATAAAATGAATATTATATACATTTAAATCCATCAATGCTCCACCAGATTTATTAACGTCAAAAGCAGGTAAAATTTCACCACGTTTAAAAGCATCATAACGTGAAGAATATTGAGAATAATTACATGAAATAATACTAATTTTACCGATTTCATTTAATTTTTCTTTAATTTTTTCATAAGCTGGTAAATATTGATTGGTAATAGCTTCAAAAAGAAGACAATTTTGCTGCTTTGATAAATCAATTAATTCATCAAGTTCTTTCACATTTGAAGTAAATGCTTTTTCACAAATAACATGCTTATTGCATAATAAAGCTTTTTTTGTATATTCATAGTGAAGATGATTTGGCAAAGCAATATAAACAGTATCAATTTCCTCATCTTTTAATAGCTCATCATAATCATAATAGGCTTTTTTTATGTTATATTTGGTGGTTAATGCTTTTATTTTAGTTTGAGATTCTTTTCGACCTAAAATTGCAGTTAATTCAATTTCACTAATAATTTCAATAAAAGATAGTAGATCATGAACGATCATTCCACTACCAATAATTCCAAGTTTCATTTCTCTTTTCCCCCTTTATGTAATTATTATAACATGGATTGGGTATATTAATTAATAACAATTTATGATAAAATACAAAAGATAAAGGAAGGTGATATTTTGAATGAAGATATAATTGTTGCTATTGCAACAAGTCGTCTAGAAGCAGCCATTTCAATAATTAGAATAAGTGGACCTGATTGTATTGCCTTTGTTCAAAAATTTTTTACTGGTAAAATACTTGAAAAGCCAAGTCATACAATTAATTATGGTTATATAGTTGATCAAGGAAAAAGAATTGATGAAGTATTAGTTAATATTTATCGTGGTAAGAAAACTTTTACTGGTGAAGAAATGGTAGAAATAAATTGTCATGGTGGAGTATATATTACTTCAAGAGTGTTAGAGGTATGTATAAAATATGGTGCTCGAATGGCAGATAGAGGCGAATTTAGTAAAAGAGCTTTTTTAAATGGACGAATTGATTTATCACAAGCAGAAGCAATTAGTGATATTATTACTGCTAAAAATAGCTATGCTGCTGATTTAGCATTAAAGGGAATTACTGGAAATATTAGTAATTTTATAGAAGATTTAAAAGAAGATTTAATTAAAATTATTACCCAAATAGAAGTTAATATTGATTATCCTGAGTATGACGATGTTGAAGAACTAACTGCATCATCTTTATTACCATTAAGTAGTAATCTTTTAGAAAAGATGGATAAAATTTTGGAAGATTCTAAAAATATTAATTTGATTAAAGATGGAATTAAAACAGTTATAATTGGACGTCCTAATGTAGGTAAAAGCAGTTTATTAAATGCTCTATTACAAGAAGATAAAGCAATTGTAACTAATATTGCAGGAACAACTCGAGATATTGTAGAAGGAAGTATTAGTGTTGATGGTATTCTTTTAAATATGATCGATACAGCAGGAATCCGTGAAACAGATGATATTATTGAAAGTATGGGAGTAAAAAAGTCAAAAGAATTAATTTATCAAGCTGATTTAGTATTAGTAGTTATTGATGGCTCTGTAGAATTAAGTGATGATGATTATAAATTATTAGATTTAACAAAGAATGAGACTAGAATTATTGTAATTAATAAAGCAGATCAAGAAATTAAAATAGATATTGATGGAATAGCTGTCAGTGCTAAAAATAATGATATAAGTATGTTGACTAGCCAAATTAAAAAGATGTTTGAATTGGGTAAGATTATTGATAATAATGATCATATTTTAACTAATGCTCGTCAAACGATGTTATTGCAAAAAGCTAGTCAAGCTTTAAAACAAGCTGTAGAAGCAATGGAACTGATGGTTCCAACAGACTTAATTGTGACAGATTTATACGAATGTTGGAATAATTTAAAGGAAATATTAGGAGAAAAGGCAAAAGAAGATTTATTAGATGAATTGTTTAAACGCTTTTGCATAGGTAAATAAAATGGATAAAAATCAAATATTGTCGATAAAATTTATAGGCTTTTCTAAGTATTTAGGGATGATTGCATCAATATCTTTTATTATCTTTTTAGTTATTAATGCTTTTAATACAGGAAATAATATTTTATTTTGGATCAGTTACATATTATTAATGATAGCAATAATTGGTGCAATACAATCAACATGTTTATATTTTATTGGAAAACATTATGGAACAAAGTCTAAGTAGGTGATTTAATGGAAAATATTTATAAACAAATAGATAGTTTATTTGTTAATGGATTAATAAATAGTGCTATTAGTATCATAGTATTATTAGTTGTCGTTATAATCATAAATAAATTAATTAATCGGATTATGAAAAAGAAAATTACGGATCCATTAAAACTTATTTTTCCAATGCGAATAAAAAAAATAATTTTAGTAATAATTGTTTTAGCAACAATTATGAGTGAAATTACTGCAATGCAGTCAATTATTAGAGCATTATTAGCTAGTGGAGGAATCTTAGCAGTTGTTGTAGGGCTCGCTTCTCAAGAAGCTGCTAGTAATATGATTAATGGTTTTATGATTATTACTTATAAACCTTATAAAATAGGTGATTTTGTAAATGTTCAAGAATATAATGTTAAGGGTACTGTGATTGATATTTCAATGCGACATAGTATTATTGAAACAATTGAAAGAACTCAGGTTATTATTCCTAATACAATTATGAATAAAGCTATTATTGAAAATATTTCTAATGTAAAAGCTCAAAAAGCCAATCATTTGTTTATTGAAGTATCATACGAAAGTGATTTACAAAAGGCAATTACTATTATTCAAGAAGAAGGAGCAAAACATCCTTTATGTTTAGATGGCAGAACAAAAGCTCAAAAGAAAAAACATGAACCAGCTGTAAGTGTACATTGTGTTGAGTTTAATGAAAGCGGGATTCAGTTAAGAGCGACTGTCTTATCAAAAGATAATATTTCGGGATTTCAATTATTATCAGATTTACGATTAAGTATAAAGGCTCGTTTTGATGAAGAAGGAATCGAAATTCCATATCCTCATCGAGTATTTATAATAGAAAATAAGGAGTCTGTAGATGAATAAAAAGTTTGATTTAACTTAATAATTGTAATTTTCAGTATAAGATGAATTAATAAAAAAATTAATTTGAAAAAGGCAAATTTGAATGAATTCAAGAAATAACTGCCAAATTGATCAGCTTTTAAAATGATTTATCAGTATAATCAGCTAATATAGATATTTTATAAATAATTTAGCTGCAAAAGAGATGAATGAAGTGTAATTTGAAGATTATGATGATAAAAAACCGGAGACTAACCACTTTGATTAGTTTCCGGTAATTTTTTATTTATTAATAATTTGATTTTAGTTATACGATTACTTTTTACACCGGTAATCTTAAATGTTAGATTTTTATATGTCACAGTACGTTCTTGATTATCACTAGGAATTTTACCTAATAAGTGAATAACAAAACCACTAATAGTATCATGATTAATATTATTTAACTTTAAATCTAATTTGTCATCAAGATCATCAATTAAATAATTACCATCAATAATATAATTATAATCATCGATTTTTTGTAATTTAGGCTCATCATCAAGGTCGTACTCATCTTCAATTTCACCCATAATTTCCTCAATTAAATCTTCAACTGTAACAATTCCAGAAAATCCACCATACTCATCAACTAAAATAGCAATATGTTGATGATCTTCTTGTAATTCTTTAAATAAATCATCAGTATTTTTTGTTTCTAAAACAAAATATGGTTTTCTTAAAATTTTTTTAATATCAACATTGTTAAAACCAACCTTGCGAGCTTCAATCGCAAAATCTTTCATATTTAAAATACCTATAATATTATCAATTGTATCATCATAAATTGGAATACGTGTATACTGCATTGTCATCATTTGATCAATATTTTCACTTAAAGGATCATTAATATCAATACAATACACATCAGTTCGTGGTGTCATTACATTTAAAGCAAGACTCTCATCAAATTCAAAAATATTAGTAATCATATCTGTTTCAATTTCATTAAAAACACCTGTTTCCTGTCCACTTTCAACCATTGAACGAATTTCTTCACGAGAGAGAGATTCTTCAACGTTTTCATCACTCATACCAAATAATTTTAAAACAGCCTTAGTCGACCAAGATAATATTTTGATAAATGGACTAGCAATTTTACTAATAATTAAAATTGGCTTGGCACAAAACATTGAATACCATTCAGCTTTTTGTAAGGCAACTCTTTTAGGAACTAATTCACCAAAAATTAAGGTAATAAAAGAAATTAAAATAGTTATTAAAATTACTGCAATTGTATCAGAGTAAGGAATTGACCAGTTTTTTAAGACATTTGCTAAACTAACTGAAATACCTGTAGCTGCACTAGCAGAATTGAAAAATCCAGCTAAAGTAATTGCCACTTGAATTGTAGATAAGAAATTAGTTGGTTGATCAAGTAATTTCTCAACTAATTTTGCTTTTTTATTTCCTTCTTCGCTTAAACGGCGAATTTTGTTTTTATTTACTGAAACAATAGCCATTTCGCTTGCGGCAAAATATGCATTAATTAAAGTAAGAATAACGATTAAAATTACTTGTAATGTGATTGAAGACTCGGGGCCTGCATCCATAAATTAAAACACTCCTTCTATTTATTAAATTTTATGAAAAATATTCTATCAAATTCATATTAACTTGTAAATATAGACTGAATATGAAGATTGTTAAGATTTGATTAAATAAATTATTTTATATCTAATTTATAATATTATATTTTACATTATTAAAGTTAATAATATTGCCTAGGAAATATTATTTTATTAATCAAAAATTTATGCTTGAAAATAAAATCTAACCCCATTTTCAATATTTTCAACTCCATATTTGAATTGATGTAAATCTAAAACAGCTTTACAAATAGCTAAACCTAAACCAGTTCCATCCTGATCGTCTTTGATAAAACTTAACCAAATATTTTTTAACTTGTTTTCATTAATATGATTACCAATGTTTTCAACATATAAAGCTTTATCTTTAATAATAACCTTAATACTTTTATAATTATTAGTATGTTTAATAGCGTTAGTTAAATAATTTTTAATAACCATTTCAATTTTAAATTTATCAGCTTTAATTATAGAATCATCACTATAAAAATCAATTTTAATATTTTTAATTTTTAGTAAATAAGTCAAATTATCTATAATTGAGGTGACTATTTCGCTTAAATTAAATTCTTCTAAATTTAATTTAATATGATTTGATTCTAATTTTGATAATTCTAGCATCGCTAAAACTAACTGATTTATTTTTGCTGTTTGTTCATTAATGATAGAAAGATACTGTTCTTTTTTTAAACTATCATCGCAATCTTCTATTAATTCACTATAACCATTAATAATTGCCAAAGGTGTTTTTATTTCATGGGTGAAATTTGCAATAAATTCTTTTCGAATACTTTCTAATTTCTTTATTTTTTTAATATTTTTATTTAAATCATCAATATTAGCTTTAATCGTGTTATTCATTAAATTTATATTATTTGCTAATGAGCCAAGCTCATCTTTTGAATTGATTTTTAAATAGTGATTGAAATTTCCATTAGTTATTTCTTTAGTACTTTGTTCAATCAACTTAATTGGTTTAGTAATAATTTTTGAGGCAATAATACTTATTAAAATTATAAATATAACAGATAATAGATAACTATAGATATTATCGTTTAAATATTCAATTAATATATTTTTATTTAAATCAGGATATAAACCAACTTTTAAAATATAGCCAAAAGGCTGATAATTATTATCTTCAAACGCTGCATATGAATAGACAACAGTTGTGTTGTCTTGTTCATAACTACCTTCTTCATAAGTATTGGTAATTTTAGAAGCTATCTTTTTTTGTAAAAAGGGGTATGACATCATAAAATAATTATCAACAGCTCTGTTTTCATTTATTTTATAGAAATAAGAACTAACGTTATTAATAAAAATTTTTTCTATACCATTATGTGCACCATCAATGATTACCTCATCTTCAATTTTTAAATATGCTGGATTTTTAATATATCGTATTTTATCAATTTCTTTTTCAAAATTGGTAGTAGAAACTTCAATATTAATGCCGTTATTCCAATTATTATTAATAGTATTAATGATTTTAAAAATATCTTTAGAAGTAATATTAACAAAAATTTCATTTTCAGCATTTGAAAGGTCTATATAATCAATGCAATGAGAAAATAAAGTATTTGATACACTACTAGCACTTATTAGATTGCCATCTTTATCAGCAATTAAGATATATTGTTCTTTTGCATTATTACGGTGGTCTTCTAACTCTTTTTTATCTTCATATGAATCAAAAGAAGTATAAAAATTTTCTTCATCCTCATTTGCGTTAGCAATAATTTCTTTTCCTAGCTGGTCAATTGTAATATTTTTATGATTGATAGCTGCATCATAGATAGCCTTCTTTATAATTTCAACATATTCATTACTAATTAACTTCTCTTTAATAGAAGCATTTTTATAACGGTTATATCCCTGGTAAGCCTCAAAACTCAAAATTACTAAAAAACTAATTAAAACAATAAAGGAAATTTTAAGTGTTAAACTAAATTTTTTCATACTTCTCACCTACTTTCATCTATAATTATATATTCAATATGTGTAGGCTATGTGTTGTCATTGTGTAATTTAGATGGATTTTTAAATAGTATTAATAATTATTTGATAACTATCAGTGTTTATTTTTCTTTGACAATTAAAATCATGTGCTTCTATTATTTCAAATGCATCGTTTAATTCTTCTAGTTCTTTATTTGTAATAGAATGATTATTATTGATGAAATAAATAGTTTTATTTTCAATCTTGATTGTTAAAGCATCATTTGGATAACTGTGTTTAATAATAAAATTAAAAATATCATTGATTACTTTAGTTAGTTCTTCTTTATTACCTAAAATAACTAAATCATTAGAAAGATAATTTAGATTTAATTTTTTAAATAATAACAAATTTTTACTATTATTATATAAATCAGTAAGTTGTTTCTCTAAATTGAATGTTTCTTTATTAATAACTTCTCTTTTAGGTTTAGAAAGCTTTATAGGTTTTTCTTCGATTGTAATAGTATTTCTTTTTTTATTTAAAATCTTTGTGATAATAAAATAATAACCAATTATAATTAATAAAGAAATAAGATAATTAAAATAATGATCTGAAAGATAAGTCATGAAAGTATAGGTATTTCCCATTATATCATATTCATACCAAACAATATAGCCACTATCAGGATGATATGAACCATAAAGTTTTTCCTCTGTTTTTTCATCTGTATAATAAGCACCATATTTATAATCTAATATTTGAAAACAAATTTTTATATCGGCTTTAATATGTTGATTATTTTCATCAATATAATCCATAGGTTTAAAATATTCATTATTAGGGTTTATTATTTCGTAATAACCATTTTTATTAAACTTTTCTGATGTTGCAACATCCTTTAGATAATTTTCTAAATAATTATAACTATTCAAATCAAAGTCATTTATTCTAATTATTTCATCATCATCATCAGCTCCGTAACGACCAAATGGTGTTTTAAAAAAGGTGATTTCTTTATCAATTAAATTATCATAAGAATTATTATAAAAAACTACACCATTAATTGAAAAATATGTTATTTCTTTTACTATAATTGTGCCGTCTTCTTTAATTGCATCATAGTTGAAGGTAGCAATAATTTTTTCATCATTATTAAATTCATTAAATATAAAAGCAGTAATTTCTTTTAAAGTTTGGTGATCTAAATGATCTAGACTGATCATATATTTATCAGTTTCATATTCATTTTTTGATTTATAAGAAAAACATGGAGCTTCATAACCAGCTTTATATGATAAATTAAAAGAATTATCAAAAGCTATGAAATTTAAAAAATAATTACGACTAATATTATTTTTTACAATATCTTCAAAAGTTCCAAATCGTAAGCTTAAATCATTATTTATATCTTTTGTAATATTTAAAGGCGAAGATATATGTCCAGGCTTGTTTTTTTCGTTTTGATAATCTTGATACGTATAGATAACATTAATAATGATAATATTTAATATAAAAAAAAGTAAGAGTTTATTTTTAGTGTTAAGTTTTAATTTTTTCATTTTAACTATCTCCTTTTGAAAAAATATAACCACTTTTACGAATCGTTTTAATATAATCTAAAGGTGCAATTAATTTACGAACTTTTTTTACATAAGTATCTACTGCTCTTCCATCACCAAAATAGTCATATCCCCATAAATCATTTAATAATCGTTCTCTAGTTAATAAATGATCATGATATTCAATAAAATAAGTAAGCATTGCATATTCTTTTGGTGCAAATTTTATTTCTTTTCCAGCTATTTTAACTTGATGAAAGTTCTTATCAACTTGAATTGAACCAAAAGTAATTATATCATTTATATCATTATGACGATTTCGTTTGATCATCGCTAAACATTTAGCATATAAAATAGATGGTTTAAAGGGTTTAGTAATATAATCATCAGCCCCTAGTTCATAAGCTAACAGCTGATTATCATCTAATGATAAAGCACTAATAAAAATAATTGGTATATTTGAAGAATTTCTAATTTGTTTACAGACCTCATAGCCGTCTATTCCTGGCATCATAATGTCTAATAAGATTAGATCAATATTGTCTTTAATTAATGATAATGCTTCATAACCATTTGCTGCTTCAATAACATTGATTTTACGTTTATTAAAATATTCTGATATAAAATTACGAACCAGCTTTTCATCTTCTACTAATAAAATTTTATACATAATATCCCCCCTATCATCATTGTATCATTAATTGATGTAAATATTGTGAAAGATGGTAAAAAAAGAAGTTATTATAGGATAAATTGATAATTTTTATAAAAAAATACACAGTAAAATTTTTTACTATGTATTTTTATTTATAATTTAGGTTAAATCTTGCTGGCAAAGGTTTATTATATTTATAAGCATTAATAAAATCATAAATACTATTTATAGATTCATTAATACTTTTATTAAATAAATTTTCAAGATGATTAATATAAGGAATAAGAATCTTATTAGGTTTATAGTTAACAATAAACCCCTGAAAATGTTTATAAGTAAAAGAAATAATTAAAATTAGATAAATCAATCCTCTTTTATATAATTGGGGAGCTACTAATAAATGATCATAAAATTTCATTCCCCTAAGTGATTTCTCTAAATCTTTTTTTGAAGCATTAAAAAAAGGTTCAATACTAGTAAGTATATGTTCATTAACTAAAATATGACTGGTCAAATGGGTTCTTAAGGGATCAAGATTATCTTCCAGCATAAAATAACGATCTAATTCAGTTTCTATTTCAAAATGAGTTATTTTAGTTTTTGTAATAATTGTATCGATATAACCATGACAATTACTATCTAAAATAAAGTGACAAATGAATCCACACAAGTATGCAAATTGTGCATCATTTTGAGATTTCTTTAATATAGTTAGTGCTTGATTAAAAAATATACAGGCCTTTTCCTGGTGCATAGCACTCCCTAGACGATTTATTTTACTATGAATATAGGGACGATTATAAAAAAGAATATCAGGACCATGTAATCCAAGATCAAATAAATCACGGTTATCAAGAATAACTTTTTTTAAAGGATAATGCAGCAGCTCAGTAACCTTTTGACCTAAACGATAATGACTATAAGAAGCTGGCATTATCTTAAAGTATCATATTCAGCAGGCTTAAAACCGACTAAAACCTTGTCTGAAGATTCAAGGATTGGCCTTTTTACTAACATACCGTCACTTGCTAGTAAAGATAATTGATCTTCTTCACTCATCTCAGGCAATTTATCTTTTAAATTTAATTCTCGATACTTTAAACCAGATGTATTAAAGAAACGCTTAAGTGGTAGACCACTTTTTTTATATAATGCTAAAAGTTCCTCCTTACTTAATTTTTCTTCAACAATATGACGATCAGTATGTGCTAAACCAAGATCATCAAGATATTTTTTTGCCTTTTTACAAGTACTGCATTTTGGATATTCTATAAATTTTAACATATTTTCACCTCATCTATAGTTTAACGCATTTACCTATGTTATAACAATAATAAGCTTAAAATTTTATGAATTTGAAAAAGGAGGTTATTGTATGTGGGGAATTATTGCAACATGGCGTATGGCTATGGAAGGAATTGAAAAAGCAAGTGAAATATTAAAAGATGGCGGTGATGCTGGAGATGCGATAGAAACTGCAGTTAAGGATGTAGAAGATTTTCCGTATTATAAATCAGTAGGTTTTGGAGGCCTTCCAAATGAGGAAATGGAGGTTGAATTAGATGCAGCCTATATGGATGGAAATACATTAGATATAGGAGCAATAGCAGCTGTTAAAGATTATGCTAATCCTATATCAATAGCACGATGTTTATCAAAAGAAAGAGTAAACAGCTTTTTAGTCGGTCAGGGTGCAGAAAAGTATGCTCATAAAGAAAGTTTTGAAAGGAAAAATATGTTAACAAAACGAGCTAAAATTCATTATCATAATCGAATTAAAGAAGTTAAAGAGCTGGAAATAAAACCATATGCTGGTCATGATACAGTAGGAATGGTATGTTTAGATATACATGGTAAAATGACTTCTGCTACTTCAACCAGTGGTTTATTCATGAAAAAAGCAGGTCGAGTTGGAGACTCACCAATTCCTGGATCAGGTTTTTATGTTGATAGTAAAGCTGGCGGAGCAGCAGCTACTGGTTTAGGTGAAGATATTATGAAAGGCTGTATAGCTTATGAGGTAGTTCGTTTAATGAAAGATGGAATGCATCCTCAGGCAGCTTGTGAAAAAGTAGTTAATATGTTCGATAAAGAGTTAAAAGAGCGTCGAGGCAAAGCTGGTGATATGTCATTAGTTGCAATGAATAATCAGGGGCAATGGGGTGTTGCAACCAATATCGATGGATTTTCATTTGTAGTTGCAACAGAAAAACAAATACCAGTTGTTTATTTAACAAAAAATGTTGATGGTAAATGTATTCACGAGCCCGCAAGTCAAGAATGGTTAGATAAGTATATGGCAGATAGAATGGCACCAGTAATTGAAAAATAGTAAAATTATTATATCTTAAACGGCTTATAATCATTGAAAAATGTTAATTAATTATAATATTGGTTAATACTAATAAAAATAATTAGTAATTTTTAAATGTTAAATGGATTATAGAGGAATAGTTGAAGAGATATGATTAAAAATTTAAGAAAAAAACGTGAAATTAGAATAATGATAACACTTATAAGTGTTATCATTGCAGCATTTATGCAAGCATATGTTATTAATGTTTTTATAATACCGGCCAATTTGTTATCAGGTGGTTTTACTGGTGTAGCAATTTTAATTGAGAAAATTGCTGTAAGATATGGAATTTCTTTTCCAGTTTCATTGGGAATGATTTTATTAAATATCCCAGTTGCTGTTTTATGTTATAAAAATATTAGTCCTAAATTTACATTTTTTTCTTTACTAGAAGTATTTCTAGCTAGTTTCTTTTTAAATTTTACTAATTTTTCTTTATTATTTGATGATATATTATTAAATATTGTATTTGGCGGGTTTGGTTATGGCTTATCGACTGTTGTAGCTTTAAAAGGTAATGCTTCAACAGGGGGTACAGATTTCATTGCTTTATATGTATCCAATCTTAAAGGAAAATCAATTTGGGGATATATTTTTATCTTTAATACAATAATTTTACTTATTTTTGGCTATATATTTAGTTGGAAATATGCAGGCTATTCAATTTTATTTCAATTTATTTCGACTAAAACAATAGATTCATTTTATAGACGTTATAAACGAGTTACTTTACAAATCACTACAACAAAGGCTCAAGCTGTAATAGATGCATATCTAATGCAATATCTTCATGGGATTTCTTGTGTTGATGCAATAGGAGGCTATAGTAAAAAACCAATGAATTTATTACATACTGTAGTTTCAAGTTATGAAGTACAAGATATTGTTGATTTAATGCGTGATGTAGATGAGCATATTATTATAAATGTGATAAAAACTGAAAATTTTATTGGAAATTTTTATCAGGCTCCTATTGATTAAATAGATTTTTAAATCATGGTTATGAAATTAGGTTTGAAGAATAATTTATGATATTAAGTTATAAAGATTATAAGAAGCAGGTTAATAAAAATTGCTTCATTATGATAAAATGAAGAAAAGAAGAAGGTTATAGTTTAAAGGATTGTTTATCACTAAGATTAGATAATTGATTTCTTAAAAAGGAGAAAGCATATGATCAATACTATTACTAAAGAAGAATTAAAAGAAATATTATTAAGTGAAGATGTTGAAAAAATAATTGCCAACATTCATCCAGCAGATATTTTAGATATTCTACATGAAGATGAAGATAGTATAAAGCAATTGATGGATAAATTACCAAATAATGTTGTCGCTAATGTCATTGAAGAAGAGGATAATGAAGATAATCAATATGAATTATTAAAGCTGTTTTCTGATTATAAACAACGTGAAATATTAGATGAGATGTCTAATGATGAGATTACTGATTTAGTTGGAGAATTAGAGGAAAGCGAAAAACAGGATATTTTAAGCAAAATAGCTAAAGATGATAAAGAAGATATTGAGCGTTTATTGACATTTGAGCCAGATACTGCAGGAGGAATAATGACAACTGAATATGTTAGTATTGGATCTCGAAATACAGTTGAAAAGACGTTGAAGTATTTGCAGGAAAATATTAATCAAGATGCAGCTTATTATTTATATGTGGTAGATTCTCAAAATGTATTAAAAGGGGTTGTTTCATTAAGAAATATTGTAACAAGTTCATTTGATACAAAAATAATTGATATTACTAATCCTAATGTTAAAACGATAATGTATAATGAAGATCAAGAGGAAGCAGCTAGAAAATTTCAAAAATATGGTTTTATTTTAATGCCGGTAGTTGATGAAATGGATCATTTATTAGGGGTTATTGAGTTTGATGATATCATTGATATAATTCAAGAAGAAAATACGGAAGATATTAATTTATTAGGTGGAGTTGATTCTAAAGAGCGTCTAGATTCGACGGTTGGTGAATCATTTAAAAGTAGGATTCCATGGTTAATAGTTAATTTATTTACAGCTGTTTTAGCGGCATCAGTAGTTAGCTTTTTTGAAGAAACTATTGCTCAAGTAGTTACTTTAGCAACTGTTATGCCCATTGTTACAGGTATGGGAGGTAATGCTGGAACACAATCATTAACAATTGTTGTTAGAGGATTATCATTAGGTGAATTAACTAAAGAAAATGCAATTAAAATTATGCTCAAAGAAATAGCTGTAGGTTTTATTGGCGGCGTAGTAATAGGAATTTTAGTTGCTTTAGGTTCTATGATTTTTGAAGGTAATCCAATATTTGGTGTAGTTACTGGTCTTGCGATGTTTTTAAATATGATTTTAGCCAATGTTGCAGGCTATTTTATTCCAGTTATTTTAGAAAAGTTACATGTTGATCCAGCACTTGCCAGTGGGGTATTTGTAACAACAGTTACAGATGTATTAGGGTTTTTCTTTTTTTTAGGATTAGCAACATTATTTTTACCTTATTTAATATAATATTAATCTGAATAAAAAATAAGAATGGAAATAAATGTTTTACCTAAAAAAGTGCATAAAGCCCCTTTCCCCAAATGGAAGGTTATTCTGTTTGAGGTGAGTTGTTAGATTTCTTGAT
>JAETPY010000060.1 GCA_021770925.1 Erysipelotrichaceae bacterium
ATTAACAGAAGTATCTAGTGAACCGGTAGAAAATTCTACAGTTGTAAAACCAGGAGATACAACAAGTATCAAAACAGGTGATGAGGTAAATATTATTTATCCATTTGCAGGACTTGCAATTGCGTCAATCGTTTTATATGAAAATAAAAGAAGAAAAAGTTTAAAATAATTATTTAAACTGAAACTAGTAGAGCAGAATAAATATCCTGCTCTATTTTTGTTTTTATTGTGTACTCTTTGATAAAAATCTAGTAAAATAAGAATATGAAAACAAGTACAGATATTTTAAGAAAACGAGGCTTTCTTACTGATACAGAGGCCGAGCCTTTTTTCTTATCTAGTAAAGAAGAATTATTAGAATTACTTAATGATAAACAGGCTGTTAATCGTACAGCAGCATTAAATGTCTTGAAAACTATTGTTAATATCAATGAATTAGATGAAATTCTTCTTAAAATGCTGGTAAAAGAAAAAGCACTTTATACTAAGATAAAAATATGTGATATATTAGCTGACGGAAATGAACTGACAATTAAAAGAATGATTCCATATATTGGGAAAATAGGAGCAAATCAGCATCGAACAATACCAAAAAGGTGTTCTAAGAAAAAAAGCTATCCTTTACCTAGAGATATAATTGCTAGAACGATAGCTAAGATGGATTCGCGATATTTTGATGTGATTTTAGAAAATATAAATAATCAGAATGATTTTGTTGTTGCAGAAATTATTGATGCAGTGGGATGGCAGATATTTTATCATCAAGAATTAGCTATAGAAAAAAATTATCAAGTGATTTTAGATACAATTAAAAGATATCAAAATAATGAATTTATGTTATGGAAGTTAATTATTTGTTTATCAGCTTTTAATCAAGCAGAGAGTTTGTTGAAACAGTGGCAAAGTGATGACTTTGTTATAAAACAGGAAATAGAACGTAGTATTGGTTTAATAAATAAAAGAAAAGGATTATAAATAGTCGCTAACTGGTATTATGATATTTATAATTAAAAAGGAGTGAAATAAATGTATAAAATCATAACAGATGGATCATGTGATTTATCACCTGAATTAGTAAAACTGCTAGATATTGAAGTTGTGCCTTTCTATGTATCAATAGATGGTATTCATCATCAAAAAGAAATTATAGAATTAGGTATTAGGGAATTTTATCAATTTATGGTTGATAATCCTAAAGTTTTTCCCAAAACATCAATGCCTTCAATCCAAGATTATTTAGATGTTTTTGAGCCAATTTTAAGGGAAGGTCAGGATATTATTTGTATTTGTATAACAACAAAATTTTCTGGCTCATATAATTCGGCAATGAATGCTAAAAATATGTTATTGGATAAATATTCTAATATGAAGATTGAAATAATTGATGCAACAGTAAATACAGTGTTACAAGGAATGCTTGTTGAAGAGGCGGTAGCGAAGAAGAATGATGGAGCTTCTTTTGAGGAAACTGTTAAATATGTAAATATGATTAAGGAGACAGGGAGAATTTTCTTTACTATTAATGGAATGGATTATTTAGTACATGGTGGGCGTGTAGGCAAGTTATCAGGGGTTGCAGCAGGAGCATTAGGGATTAAACCGTTGATTTTACTTAAGGAAGGAGAAATATTTAATAATGGTCTGACCCGAGGACGTAAAAAATCAAAGCAGAAAATAATTGAGCAAATTGTTGATTATTTTAAAAATAGTGAACTTGATGTAAAAAAATATCGTTTTTGTATTGGCTTTGGTTATGACAAGGAGGAGGCTATTGAATTTAAAGAAGAATTTATGGGCGCTTTGAAGAATTTGTGTCCGTTATTTAGTGATGAAATTCCAATTCGTCAAATTGGAGCAACAATTGGAGTTCATACAGGACCTCACCCATTAGGTGTTGGTTTATTGCAAAAGTTTTAAGATCTAAAGGTATTACATAGGGTAATATCTTTTTTTATAACTAAAAAAGCAACTGATAGTTTCTAGAGTGTAAACTACTATAGGTGGTAAATGCAAATTGCATAAGTATATTTTTAAGTAGAACGTGAGGGAGTTAAGATGAATAAAGGGAAAAAGAATATTAGTATACTTTTAATTAGTCAAATGATTTCACTAATTGGTTCGTCATTAGCCCAATATGCAATTATGTGGTATATAACATTAAAAACACAATCTGGTATATATACTACTATAGCAGTTATTTGTAGTTTGGTTTTAAACTTTATTTTATCACCATTAGCAGGTGTCGGGGCGGATCCGTTATAATTGTAAAAGGATGATAATAATATCTGATGGCTGTATTGCGTTTATAACCTTATTATTAGCTGCAGCTTTTATGTTAGATTATGATTATATTTGGCTGATGTTTTTTGTATTAGTGATTAGAGGGTTTGGAAGTGAAGTTCAGGTACCAGCTGTAAATGCTGTAATGCCAGCTTTAGTACCAAAAAATAGTTTAACAAAAATTAATGGTGTTTATAACAGCAGCCAATCGATAACAAATTTAATGTGTCCAATTGTTAGTGGGGTTTTGTTGACTGCAATGAGCATTGGATATGTTTTTTAATTGATGTTGTAACAGTAGTGATTGCAATTGGTATAATGATCACCTTTTTCAAGTTCCGGATTTTAATAAATTTAATGGAGGAACTGGGATGTGGACCCATTTGAAAGATGGATTACAATATATTGGTTCTCAAAAATATTTAAAGGCTATATTTATTAGTTGTATTCTTTTATGGTTGATAGCTGGACCATTAATGATTTTACCATCAATTCAAGTAGTTAGAGTATTTGGTAATAATGTTTGGAATTTAACAATTATTGGAACTGTATCAGGAATTGGTATGTTATTAGGTAGTATAATAATTTCAATTTGGGGAGGTTCTAAGGATAAAATTCTAACTATTTTTAGTTCCTTAATAGTTATGGCGATAGCTATCTTAATTTTAGGATTTCCAAAATGTTTTTGTTTATATCTAATCGCAATAGTGATTATGAATGCCATGATTGCTATATTTAATATCGTGTTTATTACTATTATTCAGGTAAATGGAGATAGTAATTATATTGGTCGAGTTTTTGGAATAATTACAATGTTTTTAAATGGCTTAATACCTTTTGGGATGCTTGTGTTTGGATCATTAGCTGATATAGTTGCAATTGAGTATATAATGATTATTTGTGTGATTGTTATAATAATTGTAGCGTGTGTAATTTTATTTTCACCAGCTCTTAGAAATTTAAAATATTAAACAAAAACTACCAGTTCGGTAGTTTCTTTTTAAAATAAGTTATTTTTTAAATATAACGATTGCTTTAAATAAATCACCATCAACATTAACTTTAAATATCCCTTTTTGTAATTCTGTAAAACTTTTTGCAATTGCTAAACCAAGACCACTACCACTAGTATTTCTTGAAGTATCCCCCTGAACAAAACGACCAACTAATTCATCTCCACTTATTTTTATTTCATCAGCAGAGATATTTTTGAAAGTTATTTCGATTTCATTATCATAATTGGTTATTTCAATATATACACGGGTATTTTCGAGTGCATACTTACTAATATTAATTAATAAATTTTCAAAAATACGATAGGTCTTTTGACTGTCTAATTGTAAGATGACTTTTTCTTTGGGATAAGCAGTTTTAAAAGTTAAGTTTTTTCCTGCAAATTTGTCAGTAAGTTCAAATTTTGTTTGTTGGATCAAAGAAACAATATCAACATCAACAATATTTAATTTTATATTACCACTATTTGCTTTACTAATTTCAAATAAGTCATCAATCAGATTTTTTAATCTAAGAGCATTGCGTTCAAGTGTGCTGATATATTCATTTCTTTTTTCATCATTAAGTTTTTCTTCTTTTAATAAATCAATATAAGTAATAATTGAGGTTAATGGCGTTTTTAAATCATGGGAAACATTAGAAATTAATTCTGTTTTCATTTTTTGTGATTTTACTTCATCATTTACAGCTTTTTCAAAACCATTTTTTATATTAGTAAATTCTGTTTTCAAAGAGTTAAATATGCCAAGATCCTGAGTGATTTCAACATTAAAATCACCATTAGATAAACGTTGCACAGCATTTAATAATATTTGATAATCATGTTTTAAATCTTCAAACTTATTTTTTAAAATAACAAATAGAATTGTAGAATAAACTAGGGCAAAAAGAATCCCAAAAGTGAAGAAACAACATATAATGGAAATGATTAAACAGTTTGTCAGAACTATTTTTAGGATTGTTTTATTTGTATTATCGTTTAAATCAAAACTGCTTACTTTGTTAATTATTTTTTTTAATGTTTTAATTATCCAGCTGCAAACCGTATTGTTTTTTAAAAATGTTATAATATTTTCTTTGAAAATTGATTTTAAATAATAGACAACAAACATACAAAGAAATAGGAAGATTAGCCAAGATCCAATATTCATGGCACTAAGAATGATTTCACTATACTCATCAAATCCAATCGAAAATAATTTTGAAATATAATAATCATTTAAAGTATCAATAATCAAACCATAAATAACAGTAATAATACCTACAAAAGCAAGATATAAAGCACAGAATAAAATTTCTAATTTGATTTTAGCTGGATATTTAAAAATGGCAATATTGCTAACTATTTCATAAGGATAAAAAAGGATAAATAAACTTACTACAATAATAGCAACTGCTACAAAAGGAACAATGTTTTCAATGTTAGTGGTTTGCGAATTTTCAGCTGCATACCAGGCGATTGTATCAATTGAATTACTGCTGATTTTATAGGGCACAGCAAGATATATAGTAAAATTAGTAGGATTGTGTAGAACAGCATTTTCATCGTATTCTTCCAGATATTGGAAATATGTTTGTTTATAATTATTCCAAATTAGTTCATAATTTTGATTAGGTGTCATTAAACATCCTAATGTATCATATGAAAATTGTCCATTTTCATCAAAATTAATTTTTAAATACCATTGGTATTTGTTTTTTAATTCATTGTTATCGCGAATGTTTTTTATATCATCATTAGTGTTTCCTAAAGAGTTACTGTTACCCTCAGCATAATATTTTATATTTTTCTTTTCTGGTATCATTTCTCTACTATATAAGATATTATTTCGATAAAACTCATCACCAGCTTCATCGTTTGCAGTAATATATTTAGGAATACCATCTTTTTTACTAACGTTATCTAACTGAAAGCTGACAGGATAGACAGTATCTAAAATATCATAAAGAATTTGATTTTTAGAAAAATCAATTCCTTTTTGAGTATCAGTTTTAATAAAATCATAACAAAAATAAATCCCGATGCTACTAGTAAATAGAATTAAGATCATTATGATTGAAAAAATTATTTTCTTTTTATTCATTATATCACCTACTGTTTTTCAATTTTATAACCAACACCCCAAACTACTTTTAGATATTGTGGGTTACTAGGACTGATTTCAATCTTTTCACGTAAATTTCTAATATGAACCATTACTGTTTCAGTGTTAATGGCAGCTTCATGCCAGACATTTTCATATATTTGTTCACTAGAAAAAACACGACCTGGTTTCTCCATCAATAGTTCAAGAATTTTTAATTCAATTGGTGTAACTTTAATTGTTTTGCCATCAACACTTACTTCCTTAGTATCAAGATCAAGTTCTAATCCACCAACTATATATTTATTATTTTCATCCTGTTTTTTATTTAACATATTTAAATATTTATGATATCGACGTAGTTGTGAGGAAACCCGGGCTAAAAGTTCCATTGGTACAAATGGTTTTGTAACATAGTCGTCACCGCCAATATTTAAACCTGTAATTTTATCAATATCTTCTGATTTGGCAGATAGAAAAATAATTGGAAAGTCATAATTCTCTCGTACTTTTAATGTCATTTCAATTCCATTCATTACAGGCATCATTACATCAACAATTGCTAAATGTATATTATGCTGTTCAATGATTTCTAAGCCAATTTTTCCGTTATTAGCAATGAATACATTATATCCCTGTGATTTTAAGTATATTTCGATTGCTTTAGCAATTTCTACTTCATCTTCTACAATTAAAATATTATCTTGATTCATATTTCTACCTTCTTTCATGACTATTATAAGCTACTATGTCTAAGAATAACAGAAATGAAATCAAAAGATTTTCTAAAGATTTTTTTGTTGTTTATTTATATACCATTTATAAGTAAAAAGTCCCATAATTGATATTATTCCAGTAATTATAAAGACAGCAATAGTAAAGGGGTAATTTTGCTTTGATAAAGCATTACCACCAATTGTGCTTGTTATAATGGAAGGAATTCTTGCTACAGTTGTAATTAGTAAAAAGCTGGATAACTTGATTTTTGTAAGAGGTGCAAAATATGTAAGAATATCTTTTGGTGTACCAGGGATAAAAAAAATAATAAAAAGAATAATTTCTAAATTTTTTTTGTTTTTTAAAAATGAAATTTCATCTAATTTTTCTTGATTAAAGAACTTATTAATAAATTTGATTCCATATTTTTCGACAAACCAGTATATAATAATTGTTCCAATCATTGCTCCCAATAAACAAATTGCCAAGCCTTCAATTTCTCCATAACAAAAACCAGAAGCAACTTCAATAATTTCTCCAGGTAAAAAGACAAATACTACTTGTATTGCCATAACTAAAACTAAAAATAGTTTTCCCCAATTACCAAATTGATTTAACTGCTCTTTTAAGGCTTTAGGGTTACTTAAGAGATATTCAAAGGGTTTATATAGTAGTAGACAAAAGCCTGCCATAATAAATGTTGCTAAAAGGAGTCGATAAATTAATTTTTTATTTTCTTTAATTATTTCCATCTTTTCACCTCACATTTAGTATAGACAATTAATCTAAAAGAAAACGGATGAAAGAATAAAAATAATTCTAAAAAAAATATAAAGTTTCTATAATAAAAAGCTAATGACGTACTATCATTAGCTTTTTATTATTATATTATAATAGACCCATTTCAATCATCTTTAGACCAATATCAACAGAGTTATAAGCAGCTCCCTTCATTAATTGATCAGCAACGATCCATAAACTTAAGGCATTTGGATTGTCTAAATCTTTACGAACTCTTCCTACGTGAACTAATTGATCACCAACAAATAAGTTTGCCATTGGATAAATTTGATTTTCAATATCATCATATAATTCTACACCAGTAGAATTGCTTAATAATTCAAATACTTTATCAATATCAATTGGTTTTTTTGTTTCAATATATACTGATTCAGAGTGTCCACGTAGAACTGGAACACGAACGCAAGTAGCATTAACTTTAATATCTTTGTTAAAGATTTTTTTAGTTTCATTGACCATTTTCATCTCTTCTTTAGAAAAATGGTTATCTAAATCAAATTTATCAACTTGAGGAATACAGTTGAATGCAATTGGGAAATGTTTCTTATCTCCAGCACAAGGTAATGTCTTTGCCACAGGTTCTTTGCCATCTAAAACTTCCTGAGATTGACGATATAATTCTTCCATTCCTGCAACTCCAGCTCCAGATACAGCTTGATAAGTTGAAACAATAATTCTTTCAATATCAAAATATTCGTTTAAACGATTTAAAGCACTCACCATTTGAATTGTAGTACAGTTAGGATTTGCGATGATTCCTTTATGATTTCTTAAAGCTTCGCCATTTACTTCTGGTACTACCAAAGGTACATCAGGATCCATTCTAAAATGACTTGTATTATCAATGTTTATACACCCGGCATTTACCGCATATGGCATATACTTTTCTGAGATACTTCCACCAGCAGACCAAAATGCTACTTCAACATTTTCAAAACTGTTTTCAGTTAATTCTTCAACAGCGAATTTATGATCTTCAAATTCAATAACCTTTCCGGCGCTTCGAGATGAAGCTAATAACTTAATGCTTTCAAATGGGAAATTAAATTGGAAGATACATCTTAACATCTCTCTTCCAACAGCTCCAGTAGCTCCTACGATTGCGATTTTATATTTTTTCATTTTATTTACCTTTCCTTCCTAAAAATGCTTCATGTAATAAAATTTGTGCTCTTTTTACATCGTCACGATCTATATAACAAGAAATATTGATCTCTGAGCAGGATGTCATTTCAACGTTAATACCATTGTTATTTAAAGTATTATATGCTTTTTGGAACATGCCGCGATTATTTTTGATGCCTACGCCAATAACTGATACTTTACCAATATTACCACGGACAATAATACGATTAGCGTTTAATTGAGGTTTTAAATCGTTGATAATTTCAACAACGATTGGAACATCAACATCACTAATTACTAATGAAATATCCATTTTTCCACCGCCAACTAAAGCCTGATTAAAGACATTGACATTTACACCAGCATCAGCAATTTTTTCAAATAAACTTCCAGCACTGTTGTTTGTTGCGTCCACTTTTACTAAAGTAATTCGAGCCTCATTTTGTGACCCTGTAATACCAGAAATAATTAATTGATTTAAGTTTTCTTTCATAATACGATCATCTCCTATAACATATGTTCCCTTGGTGTCTTCGAATGAAGACCGAGCGTGTATAGCTATATTATGACTGGCAGCCAGCTGAACACAACGATGATTTAAAACTTTAGCTCCATTTTTTGCTAGTTCCAGCATTTCAGCATAGCTAATACAATCCAACTTTATGGCACCAGGTACCAATCTTGGATCAGCAGTATATATACCATTTACGTCACTGTAGATTTCTACTTCACTAGCATCAATAGCTACTCCAATAGCTACTGCAGATAAATCACTTCCACCACGTCCTAATGTTGTGATTTTACCATGTACAGAGTGTCCTTGAAACCCAGGACAAAATACAATATCAGCGTATTTTAATTTTTCAAGAATATCTTTTCCCTCAACCTTATTAATAGTAGCATTATTAAATGTAGAATCAGTTACAATTCCTAATTCGGAATTTGTAATTGTTTCTGCTCGATATCCTAATGATGCTAACTCACTTTTACATACTAGAGTAGATATTGTTTCTCCAATGCTGGTAAGTCGATCGATTTCTTCATCAGTTAATTGATTAGTATTAACGATTGATAGCAATGTATCAGTTGCATAGGGATCATCATAGCGTCCCATGGCTGAAACAACAGCTACAACTTTATTACCATTATTGATTTCATGGATGATATTGTTATACATTATTGAACGTGATTCTCTTGAACGTGTAGAAGTTCCACCAAATTTTTGGACAATTATATTCATTTTATCCCCTCACTTTAAAAATTGTGTATTCTTCATCGTTTAAAGTCGTTGTTAAATCTGCCAACTCAATTTCATGAGTAATATAGATATGATCATGTTTCTCTGTAAAATACATCTCATAATCAACGTCTAATGGTTTACTTGCTCTAAGATAATATTTAGATTTAGTAATTGGATAGATGTTAGGGCAGTCTTCATAATCATGATCCCATCTTTTTACTTGTGAAGTTTTGATAATATCACTAACTACAGCAGAAGCGGTAACATATCTACCAGCTCCTTTACCATAATAAATTACATTTTCAACATAATCATTATCAATCTCTACTACATTATATGCATCCATGACATTTGCTACTAGTTCTTTTTTACTAACTAAAGTAGCTGCAACATCAATTCCAATTCCATCATTGATTTCTTTTGCCTGAGCAATCATTTTAAATCGATATCCTAATTTTTTAGCATAATCCATATCAATTTTTGTGACATCACGAATGCCTGTAGCAGAGATTTTATCAAAATCAATAAATTTTTTGAATCCATTTTGAGCTAAAATACAAATTTTATGTGCTGCATCAATCCCATCTAAATCTAAAGCAGGATTGGCTTCAACATAACCTAAACCATCAGCAATAGTCAAGGCCTCATCAAAATCCAAATTTTCATTTTCCATTAAAGTTAAAATAAAGTTAGTAGTTCCATTCAAAATTCCAATGATTTCTTTAGTATTATTAGCTACTAAACTTTCTTTTTGACTAACTAATACTGGAATACCGCCTCCAACACTAGCTTCATAAAAAATATGTACATTTCTTTTTTTTGCTGCCGTAAAAATTTCTTTACCATAATGAGCAAGTAATGCTTTATTTGCTGTAACAACGTGCTTACCTTTTTTGATAGCATTTAAAATAATAGTTTTAGCTATTGTAATGCCACCAATCAATTCTACTACAACATTTACTTCATCATCATTAATAACATCGTTAAAATCTTTTGTAAAGATTATGCCTTTTGGTAATTCGATTTCTTCTAATCCGCAGCCATATTTAACTGTCACTTCTTCATTAATAATTTTTGATAAACGTTTTTTTTCATTGGTGAGAATTTCTATTACTCCATAACCAACAGTTCCCAGTCCAATAACACCGATTTTCATTTTATACCCCCTAATTTATAACAAAAACAGACCTTTATATAAAGGCCCTAGTATCATTATTAAATAGTAGAACCAGTTTAATGTTTAATGGGCGCAATAATGGAATAAATTATAACCATAATTGTTGAGTTCGTGCCCATTGATAACATATCTCGGTCCTCCATTTTCCTAATTTATGACATATTACCACGATTGTATACAATAGTCAATAATTAACAATAATAATTGAAATAATCAAAATAATTTCATTTAATTATGATATAACAAAATATTGACTTCTTTAAATAAATTGTATACAATAATTTAAATTAAGCAGGGGGATAAACAATGGAAAAGAAATATATAAGTACTCGTAATCATCAAAAGGAAATTAATTTTTATCAGGCTATCGTTCAAGGAATTGGGGATGATGGAGGTCTATTGGTACCAAACTTTGATTTTACTAAAATGGATTTAGAAGCATTGTCTAAATTAAATTATGTTGATTTAGCTACAGAAGTATTAAGTACTTTTGTACCAGAAGATGGAAAAGAATTGATTCATGAAGCTTGTTTAAATGCTTATGGTAAAGGATTGTTTCCAGAAATTGTAGTACCTGTAAAAAAGGCAGGAAATGTTTATGTGGCTGAATTATTTCATGGTCAAACTGCAGCTTTTAAGGATATGGCATTATCATTATTACCATATTTGATGACTTTATCTTTGAAACAGCTAAATGAGCAGCGTGAAGTAATGATTTTAGCGGCAACTAGTGGTGATACGGGTAAAGCTGCATTAGAAGGTTTTAAAGATGTTGAGGGAACTTGTATCAAAGTTTTTTATCCGTTAGATGGGGTGTCTGCAATTCAACAGCAGCAAATGGTAAGCCAAACTGGAAAAAATGTTAAGGTTATTGGAATTCATGGGAATTTTGATGATGCACAGACAGCTGTGAAAAAGGCTTTTGCTTCTGATGAATTAAAAGTCGAAAGTAATAAACATAATGTTTTTTTATCATCAGCAAATTCAATTAATATTGGACGGTTGATTCCACAGATTGTCTATTACTTCCATAGTTATTTTGAATTAGTAAGAAATAATGAAATAAATTTAGGTGATAAGATCAATTTCTGTGTTCCTAGTGGTAACTTTGGTAATTGTTTAGCAGGATATTTTGCTAAACAAATGGGACTTCCAATTGATAAATTTATTTGTGCTTCAAACAAAAACAATATTTTAACAGATTTCTTTACTACTGGTCGATATGATGCTAATCGTGAATTTTATAAAACTAATGCACCAGCAATGGATATTTTAGTATCTAGTAATCTTGAAAGATTGGTATGGTTCATGTCTGATGGTGATGGTGATAAAGTACGTAGTTATATGGACAAATTAAACAGTGAAGGTGTTTATGAAGTAGATGAAGATACATACGAAAAAATTAAAAATCAGTTTAAAGCAGGGTATTTAAATGAGAATAAAGTTTTAGAAACAATTCAACAGTGTTTTAATGAAACAGGATATTTACTAGATACACATACTGCAATTGGTTATGGAGTTTTAAAGCAATATCAAAAGAATAGCGGTGATAAAACAAAGACAGTATTATTATCAACGGCATCTCCTTATAAGTTTCCTGAATCAGTATATAAGGCAATTTATGGTGAAGAACTTGATGTTTATAGTGCTATTGATAAGTTAAGTGAAAAGACTGATGTTCCTATTCCAAAAGCTTTGGCTAATATTAAGGAGCGGGAAGTGTTACATAAACAAGCGATTGATAAAACTGAAATTATTAGTTTTATCAAATCAGAAATTAAAGCGATGTAGGAGGTCGTTATGAAAGTAAGAGTAAAGGTTCCTGCGACAAGTGCTAACTTAGGTCCAGGATTTGATGTGGCAGGATTGGCATTAACTCTATATAATACTTTTACCTTTGAATTAAATGATAGTGGTTTAAATATTATAGGATGTCCAGAACAATTTTGTAATGAGGATAATATGACTTATCAAGCTTTTAAAAAAGCAGCTGAAGTTTGTGGTTTAACATATCAGGGGGTAAATATTGAATGTAGTGGTGATGTTCCTTATACCCGTGGACTTGGAAGCAGTTCAACATGTATTGTTGCTGGAATTGTAGGTGCTTTTGCTTTTAAAGATAAGGTTGAAGACCGCCAGGAAATTTTAGAACTAGCAACTGCAATTGAAGGACACCCAGATAATGTTGCTCCAGCTGTTTTTGGAGGGTTAACAGTATCAGTGATGGAGGAAGATAAAGTTTTAACACTAAGTATTCCAGTTAAGCATGATTATCGTTTTGTAACTTTAATTCCACCATTTACACTATCAACTGAACAGTCACGTTCAGTTTTACCTCAGGTTTTACCAAGGAAAGATGCAATTAAAAATGTATCTCATTTAGCATTGATGGTTGCTTCATTAATCAATGGTTATGATGAAGGACTTAAATTAGGATTTAAAGATCGTTTACACCAGCCATATCGTGGAGATTTAATTAAAGGATTTAATGAGGTTATGGATGTTTTGGAAAAAGATGAAAAAGTTCTAGGTGCATATCTTTCGGGTGCTGGACCAACTATTATGGCTGTTATTCGTAGTGAAGATAAAATGGGGGTAGTGCGAATTAAAGAGGAACTTGGCGACTTGATCAGAGATTGGCAGGTTACAAAGTTGGAATTAGATAATCGTGGTTATATAGCTGATTATGAATAAAAAAGCGTTTGTAATGATTCAAACGCTTTTTTGAGTGTGCCACTATGGCATAAGACTAGGTAGTTTACATATGGATTTCGTACTATCTACCACTAGCCTAAGGCATAGGAATGGGCAAATATAAGAAAAACTACTGACATACAGTCAATAGCTTTATATTCATCAGAGCACTAACCAACAATAGATTAGGGGATTGGGGATATATAAGTGCGCTAGGTTATTACAATTCTACAAACAGATGAAACGTCGTGTAAAAATCCTACGCATGGTGTTGTAAAAAGGACGAAAAATTTTAATTTTTAACTCTTATTTAATTAGTTTATATTTGAAACAGTGATTAATAAAATATTATATTAACGTTTAGATCGATTTTCTTTTTTAGTATAATCGGTTTTATCATCAGTACGTTCTAATAAATAATCAACTGTGGTTTCATGAAATGTGGCAATTTTTGCTAGAATTTCAGGAGCTATGGTTCTTTCACCGCGTTCATAACGTGAATATGATTTTTGAGATACATTAAGATAATTAGCTAATTCTCTTTGTGTTAGATCTTTATCTTCACGAAGATTACGAATTCTTTTATAAATTACCATGATTATCACCACCTATTTATATTATAGAGTGGACCTCATTGGTCTATGCTAAAATGTCCTGATTTGGACTAAGAAAAATTTTATGGCTTATTCTTTATAAATGAAATAGTTTGGTTTATAATAAACAAGAGGTGAAATATGGAACAGTTTGCAAGAATTGTAAGAATGTTAAATCAAGAATGGATTGAAAATATTCAAAATAAAAAAGTAGCTGTTTTTGGATTGGGTGGGGTTGGAAGTTATGTAGTTGAAGCTTTGGTTAGAAATGGAATTGGTGAAATTGTTTTAGTTGATCATGATAAAATTGATATAACTAATCTTAATCGTCAATTATACGCATTGCATTCAACAATAGGTATGAATAAAGTTGATGTAGCCAAGGCACGCTGTTTAGATATTAATCCTAGTTTAAAAATAACTACATATCAGCAATTCTATCTTCCAGATCAAGGAATGGAAAATATTTTTTATGATTGTGATTTTGTTGTCGATGCTATTGATACTATAAAGGCTAAGATCGGATTAATTGAAAATTGTAATAAATTAAAAATTCGGATTATTTCATCAATGGGAACTGGTAATAAACTGAAGCCGGAATGCTTTGAAATTACTGATATTTTTAAGACCAGTGTTTGCCCTCTAGCAAGAATAATGCGAAAAGAATTGAAAAATCGAGGAATTAAAAAATGTCCTGTACTATATTCAAAAGAGCAGCCACAAAAAGTTGATGGTGCTACGCCAGGAAGTGTCAGTTTTGTTCCTAGTGTTGCTGGTTTAATGATTGCTGGATATGTCATTAAAGAACTCGTAAAGGAGGATGAATAATGGAAGGTATTACAGAAATTAATAAAGATGAATATATTGAAGATTGTTTAAAAATTGTTAAAGAAATGGTATTGGATGAGAATTTTAGCGATGAAATTTGGCTTACATTAACTAGTGAAATTATGGATACATGTTTGTTTATTGGTGGAGATTTTGGTGAAGATAATATACGTAATATTACAAGCCAATACATTAATAACGATGGAATTAAGCGCTTTAAAAGAGCTCATGAGGTGTTATAATGCAACATTATTGTGAAATACCAACACCAAAAGGAACAATGAGAGGTTTTTTTCATAAGCCGAATCGAGATAGACATCCAGTTTGCCTGATTTTTCATGGTTTTACTGGTCAAAAGACAGGAACAAAATTTAGTTATGTTCAATTAGCAAGAATGTTAGAGGCTAAAGGAGTAGCAGCTTTTAGATTTGATTTTTTAGGTAGTGGTGAAAGTGATCTTAATTTTAAAGATATGACTTTTAAAGATGAGCTAGCATGTGCGAGAATAATTTTAGAAGAAGCTTTAAAAATGGAAAACTGTACTGAAATATATGTTTTAGGACATTCTATGGGTGGTGCAATAGCTAGTGAATTAGCTAAACTTTATCCAGAAGTGATAAGTAAATTGGTTTTATGGGCACCTGCTTTTAATTTGCCGTCTGCTTTAGATTATTTAACGGGTAAAGTTGAAGCAAATCAGGATGGCTTATATGATCATGGAGGTTTTGAAATTTCTCAAGATTTTGTTGATGATATGTTGACTCGTGATTTTTATAAAGATTTAGATATTTATAAGAATGATTTATTGTTAATTCATGGTACAGAAGATACAACTGTTCCGTTTGAAATATCTAAATTATATGTACCTAGATTTAAAGATACAGCTAGGTTTATTCCGATTGAAGGTGCAAATCACAATTATGATACTGTAGACCATATAAAAGAAGTATTAAAATTATCTTTTGATTTTTTAACTAAGGAAGCTGTTTAATGAGGGTGTATTGATTTGTTATTTTATTAAAAAATAATAATTTAATGATATTGTTTATACACTTTGTAAAAGGGTTTGTAGAAATATTTAAAAGTCTTATTATTTAAATGTGATAAAAGATATCTAATGTAAAAGGTGATTTATTTGTAGAAAAAAGATTGACATAGTGTAATGAACTACTTATAATAAAAATGTTCTTATGAACTCTAAAGTCCCCGGTAAGGATAAAGGAGAAAAAATAAATGAGACAGACAACTATGGCTAATGCAGCCACAATTGAAAGAAAATGGTATGTAGTTGATGCAACTGATTTAACTTTAGGTCGTTTAGCATCAGAAGTAGCAACAGTGTTAAGAGGTAAAAATAAACCTACTTATACACCACATGTAGATACTGGTGATTATGTGATTATTATTAATGCTGATAAAGTAGTAATGACTGGTAAAAAATTGGATAATGTAAATTATTATCGTCATTCAGGTTGGCTAGGTGGTTTAAAAGTAAAAACTGCTCGTCAATTTAAAGAACAAAATCCAACTGGTTGGGTTGAAGCAGCGGTAAAAGGTATGCTACCACATAACACATTAGGTAGAAAGCAAGGAATGAAATTATTTGTTTATGCAGGTAATGAACATCCACATGCAGCACAAAAACCTGAAGAATTGAAGATTAAAGGGTAAGGAGGAAGAACAGAAAAATGGCAAATGTACAATATAGAGGAACTGGACGTAGAAAATCTTCTGTAGCTCGTGTTATTTTAACACCAGGTACTGGAAATATCGTAATTAACGATAAATCAGCTAAAGAATATTTACCATCAGATGTATTGTTAATGATTGTTAATCAACCATTAGAATTAACTAACACAGCATCACAATTTGATGTCACAGTAAATGTTTATGGTGGTGGATACTCTGGGCAAGCTGGAGCAATTCGTCATGGTATCTCAAGAGCGTTATTGCAAGCTGGTGAAGATTATAGACCAACTTTAAAAGCTGCTGGATTCCTTACTCGTGATGCACGTGTTAAAGAACGTAAGAAATATGGTCTTAAAAAGGCTCGTCGTGCTCCACAATTCTCTAAACGTTAGTAAAAAGTTTGAGAAAAATCAGGGAAAAGCCTTATTTTATAGGCTTTTTTCTTTTTAAAATTTTATAAAATTCGCTTATAAAGTAACAATAAGGTAACAAATAGAGTAACATTTTCTCTCACTAAGAATGTGCAGTTGAAATGTGCTCATTGTTGCTTTATTTTTTATTCTGGAGACAGATTCTTTTTTATAGAGAATGTGGTGTGAGAATTGCTACTTTATTTTGCAGGGACATACATTTTATTTACTGCTTCTACTAAAGTACTAATATCTAAATGTGTATAAACTTTCTCTGTTAATGACATAGCACCACTCTGCATTTTTATCATTTGATTCATGACGGAGCATTTGATGGTAAATTCGCATCTTTCCTTGGTCAAATCCACTGCCTCTTGTTAGGATGCGGTCAATCTCTTCTTGCGAAAAGAAGATTCCATTGTTGAGTTGTTCTTCATTTTCATAGACAGCATTTTGCTGTTCCAATGAGGATGGAATCTGAACACTTGGATCAAAATAACGTGATAGGATCATGCCTTCGATTTCTCGATCTACGACGCTCCATGAGTAATCTGATGAGGCAGTTTGGTCATCATAATGTCCCATGTAGATGTGAAGATGGTCATATTCTTTCTTAAATCTTAGAGAAATACCATCAATTATGATTTCTACAACATCTTCTGGATAGAAGTCTTTGATAAATTCGGCTCTTTTATCCTTATCTGTTTCTGATTTAAGGTAAGAGATAATCTCTGATGAACTCTTTAAGAACTGTGAATGATAGGCAAACAGATAATAATCGACATTCCTGTTCATCGTCTTGTTATAGAAAGCTTTTTGAATTGGAGACATCTTATTGTAAGTAGGAATAAGATATTCACCACTCTCGATTAGTTTTGATACTTCTTTTTGTAGTTCAAAGAACGTGAGATAAGACAATGATTTCTGATCAAGATAATTTCCTGACCATACTTCTAATCCATGATCCTTTTTCTTATACCCTATATAGGAAAAGTCATATCTCTCTGGTTTTCTGAACGTTTGTACCAACGTATCGTCATAGCAGGATTCAAGAAAGATAGCACGTTCTTCATCATCACTGTTATTTAGCACTTTATATTAACTAGAATTTATCAAATTATTTTAACTGGCTTTTTCCATTATTTTGACTAATTAGTTATGACAATCACACTATTTTACTTATTCCCGTCAAA
>JAETPY010000061.1 GCA_021770925.1 Erysipelotrichaceae bacterium
TTATTCCAAGAAATGATAAGCCAGCGATGATAGTGGAGTTAAAATATAATCAGGATGTAAGCAGTGCAATTGATCAGATCAAGGACAAGAAATATTATTATGGATTAGAGAAATACTTGGATAATTTATTATTAGTAGGAATTAGTTATAATAGAGAGACTAAAGAACACAGCTGTATAATTGAAAGATATAATGAGGTTAAATATAATAATTTGTGAAACTGATTAAATGTGGTAACTAATATAATATTAATAGTAAAGTGACGGGAGGTAAGAATTAATATGTCAACGATGACTGTATATCGCTGTCCTTGTTGTGGGGGCGAAATAAGTTTTAACAGTAAGGAACAAAAGTTAGTTTGTCCTTATTGTGATACATCCTTTGAAATAGAAACATTAAAAAAATATGACGAACAGCTGCAAGAAACATCAAAAGATGATATGGATTGGGATATTGCTTCTAATTGCGAAACTTTGGATAATGAAGAACTTGTTATGTATACATGTAAAAATTGTGGAGGGGAGATAATTTGTGGTAAAGAAACAGTTGCTACAAGCTGTCCATATTGCAGTAGTCCAGTAATTATGAATAAAAATGTTCATGGTCAATTAAGACCAAATTATATTATTCCATTTAAATTAGATTGTGATGATGCTAAAAGATTATTGTTGAAGCATTTTGAGGGGAAAGCTTTTTTACCAAGAAGTTTTAAAAAAGATAGTACTCTTAATGAAATAAAAGGAATCTATGTTCCTTTTTGGGTCTATAGTTGTCTTGCAGATGTTAAACAAAGATATAAAGCAACCCGTATAAGTCACTATAGTGATGATGAATATGATTATACAAAAACAAATCATTATTCATTAACACGTGAAGGAACTGTAGAATTCAACAATGTTCCTGTTGATGCTTCTTCAAAGATTGATGATGAATATATGCAGTCAATCGAACCATTTGATTATAATGATGCAACAACTTTTGAAACTGGTTACTTAGCTGGTTATTATGCTGATAAGTATGATGAAGATAAAACTGTTAGTGAACCTAAAGCCAATAAACGGATTAAAAATTCAACTGAAAGTATTTTTAAAACTACTGTAAGTAGTTATTCAACTGCAATAGTTGAACAGTCTAATATAAAATTAACTAATAAACATATTGATTATTATTTTTTACCTGTATGGATTCTTAGTTTAAAATGGAATGATCAAATTTATACTTTAATGATGAATGGACAAACGGGAAAATTAAGTGGTAATTTACCAGCAGATATGAAATTGTTCTGGAAATCAGTAATAATTATTTCTTTAATTTCTACATTAATTATTTATTTTATTTTAGGTGAGGTGTAGAAAGATGAAAAAAATTAGATATATATTATTAGTATTGATGCTTATTTGTACATCGATTATTCCTGTTCATGGTTTATATAGTTATGTAGACGATAATAATTTTTTTAATTACTATTTAAATCAATCTTTAGAATCAATGTCAAAAAATTTTTATAAGCAATATGGGATCAATGTTGCTGTTATCTCAATAAAATTTGATGATGAAGAATTTGATTTAGCAAATTATGCTACAAGTCATTATCAAAATGTTTTTGGGGATAGTAATGGAATTATATTTGCTTTTAATCAAAATTCTAGATATGAAATTGAGAAATATATTGGAACATTTGGAAATGTCGGACAGTATTTTGATAGTAGTATAGATGTAAATGCTGTTTTTACAGATAATGATCCTAAACATATTGCTTATATCATTCAAGCAGTTGTTCATCAAATTGCTTTAACCATAAACAATGTTGAACCATCACGTTACGTTGTAGATTTAGCTAATTTATTAAGCCTGGAGCAAATTACTTCACTGGAACAAAAAATTAATCATATTATTAATGAATACCAAATGGATGTTGTTATTTTAACAACCTATTTAAACAATGGTAAAGAAGTTCAGGATTTTGCAGATGATTATTTTGATGAAAATAATTATGGTATAGGAACTGATAAAGATGGATTACTTTTAGTATTAAGTTTTCAGCATAATGACTGGTATATTTCAACTTCTGGTAAAGCAATTGATATGTTTACTGATTGGGGTATTGATTATCTTGGTAAAGTTATGAGACCTAATTTTAGTGATGAAGAATATTATAATGGATTTAATGATTTTCTTGATTATACAGATAAATTTATTGATCAAGCATTAACAGAAAAGCCTTATGATCGTTATAGTCAAGGAGATTTACCAAGTTTATATGATGATTACGTATCATATAACACTGATAATACTGATTATGAAAATGAAGAAGGCCGTTTTAGTTCTAACGAAAAAATAATTTATTCACTGATTGGAGGTTTGATTATTGGTTTTATAGTTTCAATGATTCGATTAGGAAATTTAAAAACAAAAAAAGCCGTTTATAATGCTAATGCGTATGTTAAAGAAAATAGTTTGAATTTGACTAAGTCAGATGATTTGTTTTTATATCATACGATAAGAAAAACACGAAAACCAGAACCTAGTGATGATTATGTTTCATCAAAAGCAGGTGGAAAATCAAGTTTATCTTCAGGAAGTAAAAGTACTGGAAGTTCTACGCATCGAAGTTCTTCAGGAAGAACTCATGGTGGCGGTGGTGGTAAGTTTTAATTAATAGTAAAAAAGCAACCTTGATCAAGTATTGAGATAGGTTGTTTTCTACTTTATAGGGGATTATTTATAGTTTGTTTTGTCATGATTTATTATATTTAATTGTTAATTTAATGAAGGGAAGAAAATTAATGGATGAATTTGACATTGTTCAAAATACTTTCTTTAAGCTGTTAAAGAAAAAAGAATTTAATAGTGAAGAACATATAAAAAAAGCCAAGAAGAACTAGATAATGTAAATTATAGTTAAGATAGCATAAAAAAATATATTTGGATATTTTGGATATAGATTAAACAAGGTAAAGAGATGTCCATATTTTATAATCAACAAGATAAATTATTTGAATATTATGTGTACTGTTTTAAATATTGATAATCTAAATATAACTAATCAAGAGCTAAAAAAAGAAGTAATTCAAAAATTACAAAGTTATAAAATTAAAATGCTGATAAAATATAATAATAGAATTGTTAAAGGAAAGATAATCAAAAAATATAACCTCATTAATTTAAAATACTATGAATTAACGGTTGCGAAAGTACTATATTATTAATTGATATAATAATTTTGTAGTTAAAGCCGGGTTATACTACAATATTATAAAATGAGGTGAAATTTAAATGGATGCAATGGTATTAGCTACACAAAAGTGGCTTAATAAAACTTATGGTAATGACAGTGGATTTAATAAAGTAACTGAAGACGGAATCACAGGATGGGGAACTATTTATGGATTAAGAAGGGCATTACAGATTGAAGAAAAAATTACTGCAAAAAGTAATAGTTTTGGGCCTGAAACATACAAAAGATGTCCAGATATTAATGAAGGAGATACTGGAAATCTAGTGTATATTGTACAAGGTGGATTATGGTGTAAAGGGTTTAGTGCAGGGGGATTTAATGGAATTTATACTGCAGCTACTGCTACCGCTGTTAAACAATTTAAAGAGGCTACTGGTATTGGTGGTAATGGAAATATGAATAGGGATTTTATGAAAGCTTTGTTAGATATGAGTGCTTTTGTTAGAGTATCAGGTGGTAAAAGTGAAATTCGAAATGTGCAACAACAATTAAATCGTGAATATTATGATTTTTATCAAATTTGTCCTTGTGATGGTTTATATAATCGTGAAATGAACAAAATGTTAATTTACGCTTTGCAAAAAGAATTAGGTATAGGCAAAGAGGAAGCAACAGGAACATGGGGGACAAAAACTGTTACTAAATGTAAAGAAAAAGTATTTAATATTGGTGATAAATGTAATATAGTTAAATTAATCAGATGTGCATTAGTTTGTAACGGATATAATGTAAATATTTCTTCATCAACTTATGATAGTACTATTAATTACACATGTAATAAGTTTGCTAATTCGATGCTTATTACAAAGTCAATAAATTCAATTGGGTATAGTGTGATTCGCTCATTATTGAGCAGTAATGGAGATACTTCCAGAAGTGCAATCGGTTGTGATACCGCAACTAAGTTGACTCCTGCACAAATTGAAACTCTTAAAAACAATAGTTATCAGTATGTAGGTCGATATGTTAGTAGTACTCCTGGAGGAACATTGGATAAAGCACTAACTTCTCAAGAAGTCAGCAATATTCTTAATGCTGGTTTAAAATTATTCTTAATTTTCCAAGAATCAGGAAATAGTGTAGATAAATTTACTTCAGCTACTGGTACTGCAAATGCTAAAAGAGCAATAAGTGCAGTAAAAAATTTAGGATATAGTTCTTTTGTTCCAATTTATTTTGCAGTAGATTTTGATGCAACTGATGCACAAATCAAAAGTAATATTTTGCCTTATTTCAAGTCAATAGTTGATGCTATTAAAGCAGATGGAAATGACTTCCAAATTGGAATTTATGGTACAAGAAATGTATGTATTACGGTAAGAAATGCATATTCTGAAGTTGGATGCTTATTTGTTTCTGATTCTTCATATGGATATAGTGGAAATCTTGGTTATACTATGCCTAAAACATGGTCGTTCGATCAGTTCGCTACTGATATTACTATTGGTAGTGGAGAAGGTAAGTATTGATAAAGTTGCAGTATCAGGAGTTGATGCTTGTACATTCTATTCTGATATGGTTGATGAAGACACAATTGATGAAAAAATAGTATATATAAGTGATAGCGATAAGAATTCAAAAGGTAAATTAATGGTTAATCGATCTGATATAGGATTACGAGTATATTCATTTGCGAAATATCCAACTAATCTAGGTAATTTATTTTCTCAACCTATTGTTCAAGCAACAATCCTTCCAAAAAATGCTATGTACGTATTATTGGATAGTAATAAGGGAAATCTAGATATCATAAAATATCTTGACCAAGATGATGTTATTGAATATGGTTATATTATGAAAAGCTATGGGTATATGCATGATCAAAATAAGATGCCTGAAGAATGGAAAGAGAATATATAAATTTATGGTTTACAAAGAAATTTTGGTAATTATAATGAGAGTGAAGATGGTAATGATTTAGTCTATTCAACAAGGGTGTCAATAAATGGTGCATCATGTATTATTTATAGATTAAGATATGCAGCTAAGGTTTATAATTCATCATTTGAATTAAGAGATACAATTCCAGCAGGTACTAAAATTGCGATAACAGGGTCATCTACAGGTGAACATCATAATGAAGTAATACCAATTAGACAGAGACAATTTGATGGGTAATGGATTAATCCATTACCAGAAAATGAACAGGGTGATGCATTTATTGAATATCAATTAGAAGCAGGGTGCATGCCAAATGATAGATTATTTGGAAATGTATAATTTAAAAGTTTGTTATATCGTTATTAGTTAAAATTAAAAGAAAGTTATAATGTATTGAATAAATCAATAATTATAACTTTTTTTCTATAAATTTAAATTAATTATTATTTAAGGTGTTTGTATTATCAATGATAAATTTTATATCTCCAAAATTTTTATCATTACGCCCTCATAATCGATAGTATATATACGATCATCAATAATATCAAGAATTCTAGTTAAAGGATTAAATCCCATTAATTCATAGGTATCTATAAGATAATAGTCTTCTTTTTCAAAAGTTCTCAAATTAAATTTTACTATATAGAGTGCTTCTAAATAGTATGTGTTTTCACCATTGTAATTTGTAAATGTTTTGCTTAGATAAGTATAATCTGTATTTGCTTTTTTTGAATATTTCTCTTTTAAAAGAGTATTTTCTATATAAAATGGATTTTCAGAGTTATCAATTATTTTAAAATTACTTAATTCATTTGTTTTATAATCGTAATCAAAAGTTGCATATTTTCTTTTATCCATTCTTTCGATCTCTAAATATACTTTATCATCATAATTCAGTAAATGAGATGGTTTCCATTTAGGTGTTTCAAACATTTTAAGTTCACTATTTTCAGGATTCATTCGTAGGATCCCTTGAGGGTATGATGGATTATCAGAAAGATATACACACATAAAAATATAACCATTAAAATATTTAGCTTTAGTAACTAATAATCCCATATCTTTACAATTTAATAATATTTCTAAAGATTCATCGGATTTCATTTTATAAATTATACTATTGTAAGCAAAATATAGATTATTTTCTTTATCTTTACTAAAATTAGTATTAAAGAAATGAGGGTCTTTATCTAAAAATGATGGTTTATTAATTTTATTTTCTGGTTCTTTTTGCTCTATAGCCTCATTATTTTTTTATTATCTTCATTTTCAGGATTACTGCATCCAACAATACTTATAACTAATAAAAAGCATAATAAGCTAGTTAGTATTTTTCTCATTTTTTCCTCCGTTTATACTTGTTCACCCTTATAGTTTTTTAATACTTTAAAACTATTTTCTATACAAATTTTATGTTATTGTTACTTTTTGTTTGAATGTAGTAAAATTATTTAGTTTATAGTTTAATGCAGTTTTTACCACATATGCTATAAATAATATAATAAGATTGTAATTTCATGAAAAAAATGTAAAATAATTATGTGATAGGCCTTAATAGGATATTATATGATATTTTAGGAGAATGAAAATAATATATAAGAAATAAAAAAACTTTTAATTTAAAACTAATAGTTCATAAGCAGGAGTAAAAACGATGATATTATTTTTAAAATGTAATGATTTTATTGCGTTGATTTTGGCTGTTTAAAAGAAATAAAAGGAGTAGAAGATAGAATAAATACATATCTTGAATTCCTTTTATATCATTACAGTAAAAATCATCATGAAAATATTTATTTTTTATACTTCATGGTTTTTGGTTTTTCTGGTTCATACATCCAAATCCATGTATGTGGCAGATCTGCTAAATTTGCAGCAAGATAAGAAAAATTAAAAAGCCCTTTTTTTAAATAAGAAACTAATACCATTATATTTACCTCCTATAATTAAAATATTATTTATCAGTAATGTTAAAAATGAAAAAATAACAAACTCTTTTGAAATTACAATTAGAATTAAAATATATAAAAGTTCATAAACAATGTATTTTATCATTTTTTCTACTGATAACTGATACTCTACAAAGAGTAATATAGGGATTCCAATCAAGCATAATGTTGTTGGAAGCATATTAACTATACTAGTAGCACATAAAATCATTATATTCGATGTTATTAAACATCTAAGAAATGTTTTGCAATGATATCCTTTATGTAATCCACGAATTGGTAAAAATGTTACACATAACATTAATAATTCTTTAAACTTATTTGTGATAAAAACTGCAATTAATAATGCTGCTATAGAAGTTGCAAAGGTTGAAATTATTGCTTCTATTCCATATGCTATTATATCAATATTTGTTTTTGAAAGTTCGTTTTCTGGAATAATGTATTTTGCAATTTTTACTGATAGATCCTGCATTATTTAATTTCCTCCCATTACCTTTATAAAGTCTAGTAAATTCTAGCATAAAAGGATATTTTTTAAATAGAGAAGGGAAAATCTGCAGATATGTGTGAAAATATGTATGAAAATTAATTTTGTTACAAATTATTTGGGGGAGGGAAAATAAGGTGGAAAAATATAATATTGTATTTTGTGATGATGATGAAATCTTTTTGGATATAATAAGTGATAAGTTTCTTACATATTTTGATTCTAAAAGTGTTAATCTCTATAAATTAAAGAGTTTGAAGGAGTTATTTGAGTTTAATCAAAAATATAAGATTAATACACTTTTTTTAGATTATGATTTTAAAAAAGAAAACTCATTTAACTATTTAGAGGCAAATGGTCTTGATTATAATATAAGACTTGTTATTGTTTCTTTTTATGAAAATATTATTTTTGAAAGTTTTAAATATAATATTTTTTGGTTTATCAGAAAGAGTAATTTTGATAAAGATTTTGAACATCTTATCCCTAATCTTAAAAGAGAATTAGCCAGTGATAAACAAAACAATGTAATTTTTAAAGATAAAAATAAAGTACTCGTGCTTAACAAAAATGATATAATTCTTATTGAAATCTATAATAAAAATAATTTGATTATTTATGAAAAAAAAGAGTATACAGTTAGAGCAACATTTAAATCAATAATTCCTATATTTATTAATGATATAAATTACATTATGCCTACATATGGAAAGTTTGTAAATTGCAAATATATAAAATTTTTTAATTATTCTAAAATGATATTAGAGACTACTACAGGAAATATAATTCCTATTAGTAGATTACTTAGAAAAGATGTTGAGAAAAGATATGGTGAATACTTATGCAGATAATAAATAATTTTTTTGATATTATAATTATGCTGATGGATAATTTTTTTATTATAAGTATGATTGGTTTATTAAGCGGATTAGATTATAAATATATAACTGTTAAGAAATGTATGCTAATTGTTCTTTTAACGTTAACATCATTTGTTACAAATGATATTCTTAATAAAAGTATTTTTTCTACTGTCATACTAATATTATTTTTAATTCCTTATTGTTACTATTTTCTTAATATAACTATTAAAAGAAGTATATCTATGATTTGTGTTATTATTGCAAATATAATGATATGTAATGTTATAAGTATCATAATTGGAACATTATTTACAAATTCATCAACTGATCTACTTTATAATGAAGCGTATAATTTTATCGGAAGTCTAATTATATTTTTTAATAAACTTATTTTAATAGTTGAATATTTTTTTGTTCGCGGAATAAAAGTTAAAAAGATCGTAATTCCTGAACATACAGCAGTATATTTTATTATAATGGAAATTTTACAAATAATAATTGTTTTAATTTTTGCAAATAATTATGTATCATTTAATCATGGTGAAATATATACTATTTGTGCAATAATTTTTTTCTGCATAGAGAATATTATTCTTTATAAAATAGCTTTTAATTTGTCATCATATTTTGATGCATCAATAAAAAATCAGCTCTATATCGAATCATTAAAACATGAACAGGAATTAATCGATGCAATTCAGCAAAAATACAATTTTATAAACCGCTGGAATCATGATTTAAAAAATACTCTTTTAAAAATCCAAAGCTATTTGACATATGATAAAAATAATTTAAACAAATCAATAGATTATCTAGAAGAACTTATTGAAAAAACAAAATTAAACAATGAACCCATGTTTATTCAAAACAGCGCTATAAATTATGTATTATATAATAAAATCAGTCAAATAAAAAAAATAGGAATTGATGTTAAAGTACTGGTTACTGGTAAGATTCCTGACGAAATAAATGATTTGACTTTAAGTATGTTAATGACAGCAGTACTTGAGATGTCAATTCTTATATCTCAGGAATATTATATTTCAAATATAGATTTAGTAATTAGAATAAACAATGAAAACAGACAGATTGCAATTAAGACTCTAAATTATTGTAATGGTGTAAAAATAGATAATACAAACGTAGAAAAGATAAAAAAATATGAGTTATCAAAAATCAAACGGATATGTGATGAACATCATGGAACCTATCATGAAACACAGCAGGATAATGAAATTATAGTTGCTGCTTCAATATATTTCTAAACTAAAAATTATTTATAAATATTTCTAGTATTATATTTTTTGTATTTTGCAGCTGTTAAAAAGTTAAAGGAAAGATTATTAGTTGTGTATTTTAAAGAAAATAAAGGATATAAATTTATTAATAAGATTAGAATATAAAAAAATATAGGTTTAGTTAGAACCTATATTTTTAGTGTCCTTTAGGTGTAGCTTGAAAAAAATCTTTTTCCTCAATAAGATCAGCTTTTAAAAGCTGGACAAATAGAACTCCTAATGGAATTAAAGAAACCCAAATAGCTTTTCCTAATAAACATTTACATAATGCAGTTGAAAGAATAGCTCCGCCTATAAAAGTTAACAGCATTCCTAAATGTATTAAAAAACGCATGCGATAACTTTTGTTATCAGGATGATGTATTATTTTATACAAATGTACCCCAACTTGTCGAATGTGATTTGTACAAAATGTAGTAGCCATTGGAATTCCTCTTGCCTGACGGAAAGTATTATATTGCATTGACATAATAATATTAATAGCAATTTGACTAATTTGAAAAGGTATTGTTTCAGGTAAAAGGCCTAAGATAAATATAACTATCATCTCTATTCCTATTAATAAAGTATCCCAGCGAATGATTTCTAGTTTTTTTAATGGTGAAGGAAGAGCTTCGGAAAGAATAGTTCCACCTAAATAAGCACTCATTGGTATTATGTAATATAAAGCTTTTGACCATTCTTGATTTCCAATAGCCATCCCCATTAATACAAAATTAGCTGTTTGAGCATTACAGAAAACACCACCACGAATAGAATATGTAAAAGCACCTAAATAACCACCTACAAACATTAAGAGAAAAAATACATGTCGTTTTTCACATTCTAAATATTCAAACTGCTTGTCCTCCATTTTAAATTTCCTTTCTTATATTAAAAAATTAATTCAATATGCATTTTATTCTAGCATAAAATAAACACTATGTTAAAAGAAAACTGATAAAATCAATTTTTTATTATCAGAACTGATTTGGAATATATTTAATACTGGTTAAATAGAAAATCTTCTATAAAATAACGTTTATCTTAATTAATATGGACAGTATAGATAACTCATGAAATGTTATGAAAATTAAGAAAAAGGGCTATAGATCAATGAAAAGTAGATAAATATAAAACATGATTAGTTTATTGATAATCAGGTTTTATTATTATGAACAGCTGCATTAGAACAGATGATTAATGGTATCAAAAAAGTACGAGTTGATTAGATTTTAGAGTATTGTATTTATTATGATAATTAAAATTATGTTTAATTTTTTAGATGTTATAAAATAGTCATTAGCTGATAAACTATATTTCATAGCTATAGCATGATTAATTTGTGTTGGTTTAATTTGGATAATCAAAAATGCATTTTGATGGAGTGTAATTATTTTTTAAAAAAATTTTGAATAAATGTTATGATTTGATGAAGATCATTTAATTTCCAAAACTCAAGAAATTCTAATTGGGAATATCCTAATAATAATTGGATGATTCTTGCTGGATCGTAGGATTCAATCATGAATGTAACTGTCTTTGAGTTTTCATCAAGATATACTTTGATTTGTTCTGACTGTGTATTTTTGATAGCTAAATGAAAATGATGATTGATTTCTATTGTTTCATAATCTGTTTGTTCAAAATTGTGACATAAAACGATATGATGCTCATTGAATAAAGGAACGGATTGTAAACCCGGTTTGCCTATTAAATATTGTATCAATACTTGAAATGCATGTATCTGGTCTTCTTTATTTAAAAAACTTAAATCATCATAGAGATTTTTAAAATTAATCAAATTTTTATGGGGAATGATATTCAATTGATAGAGTTTAAAATAATCTTCAAATGACATATTAATATTGATAAATTCTGTTGGGATATCCTTTTTAAAATAACCTGGTATTTTTTCTGTGAAAAGAATAGCATCTATATGATTCCATTCATTAAAAAACGGAATCTCATATTTTGACATAACTTTGACTACCTTTAAATAAAAAAATGTTTCGAGCTGAGATAGTAGATGTTCTTTTAAATTTTTAGGTGCCCCGCATATTAATATAATTTTTTTTACGTGTACTTTTTTTCGATATAATAAATTTGAAAAATATAATTTGATAAAATTGATATCCTGTTTATCGATATAGATATCATAAATCATATTTTCTTGACAATATTGTGTAATGAGCGATGAAAGTTTTGAATCTAAAGAAGGATAATATTTTTCTAAATACGGTATTTCCAGCTTTATTTTTTTTAATCTATAGCTTTTTTCTAAATGATAGTAAAGACTATTAAAAAAGATATAATCTTCTATAAAGTACTGTGAATAATGCTGATGAATAAAATGTATTAATCCATAAATAAATTTTATAATTTTAAGATTTATTGTTTGATTATCATTTTGGTCATTACACATTATATTATAATGATTTATAATCTGCTGCTGGCTTTCCAGACTCATTTTTACATCAAATAGAACTTCAATTTCATCAAAAAATGATTGAAAATCAGCATATGATAGAGGATGAATATTTTTATTTTGTACAGGTAAAGGAAGATTATTTTTATCATACCATATATTAAGAAGGATAGTACAAGCAAACCAGTAAATCAAAGAATCAGTTACTATCTGATGGTTTGTTTCAAAAAAATGATATAAAATAGGGAAAATTTCTCTGATTGTAATATCATTAAATGTCTCCATGATATACTGGTGCATAAGAATTTCGCATTTTTCAAATTCTTCTTTATATAAAGAATATTCAATGAGATATAGAACATCACGCTGAAATTCATATTGATTTTTTGCATTACCGGTTAAATAAAATATATTATCATAATTAAGTTCTAAATGATATTGTTTTAAAGATTCTCTAACTAGTTCCAAATCATTTTTTATTGTCATTCTTGAGATATTCATTTCTTTTGATAATTGGGAAAGATTCATCTTTTTAATGTTAAAAGCACAAATAACTAAAAGAAGATGAAGTCTTTGCTCTTGTGAAAATTTAAAATTATTTTCTTTAGATTTTTTAATAATTTTAAGTTTTTCAATATTATTAACAATAAATAATCCTTTGTTATCGGTTTCTAAAACAGGATGAGATAAATCTTCAAAATATTCATTAATACAAGTTACATCATATCTTACTTGTCTTAAAGATATTTTTAATGTATCAGAAACTTCTTTTATAGTTATGTTAGGTTCTGATAGAATTATTTCTGCAATTTGTTTCATTCTTGAAGTTATTTTTTTCACCATCATTTAGTACCATATTTTCTTTCTATACATTGTCAATTCTACTAAAAAAATTAAAAATGTAAAGAAATTATACTTCAATAAGATATTAAAAATTAATATCTATGGATTTGTATTTAATTTAAGGATATATGTATATAAATATTGTTTATTAAAAAGGATTTATTAAAATACGAGCTAAAAAACGTAAAATAATTTACGCTTTTTTGAAATGTTCATTTTTTTTAAAACTGATAAAATAAAAATGTATTATTAAATACAAATAATAAATTTATGATTTAAAAAAGGATCGTGACTATTGAATTAGGCGAGACCACAAGAATATTTTAGATGATCTATATATTTTTGTGGTCTTTATTATTTGTATAGCCAAAATAAAAAAGAGGGAGGAAGATATAAAGATCGAAAGGTTAATAATGAAGGGTAGATATTAGTTTTCATTGTATATTCCTAATGATGTTTTTTGTTTGAATTATTATCTATATTTAGATAATGAAAAAATAATCATGAGATGTTGTTAATGAATTAAATAAAGAAAATAATTAAAAATGATAAAATCTATATTATAGCGTAAATTAAAATCTTGAAAATATTTAATAATGATTTTGGAAAGAAATATAGTTTACGGTCATAAAATAAACTCTTCATTAGTTTTGTAAAGTGTAGTGAACTTATATTGCTGGAAATGTAATAATTATTAGTTGTTTAAAATATAAGTGATACTTTGGTTTATTGGATGATATTGAGTAATGAAGGGAGTAGATATTAGTTCATAATATAATTTATTTAAAAAGATATTGTTTTTATATAAAATTTTTATGGAAAGGGGAAACATATTTGAACTGTATTAGTCAGTGAATATATGCTAAAAAAAGGATGAAATTAAAAAATTTAGTTGTTTCGTTAACAATAGTAGGAAGTTTTTTGATAAATTATGCTCCTGCTGTTCATGCAGAAAGTAGTAAACTTAATGTTACAAAGAATTCTAATAATATCGAATCTGTAACTGCAGATATATATCCAAAGCCTGTTTTTAAAGATATACTATCTCAAGAAGGAATGAAATTAAAAGGTTCAGTGAATTTAGTTATTCATGGTATACAAGATATGGCTACTGTTAGTCATATAAAGAAATTATTAGATGATAATGGTATTTCTTATAAATCATCAGAAGATATTGTTGAAAATGAGGCAAATTTATTAATCACGTCAGATAAAGAACATTGTCAGACATGTAAGAATATTAAAGGGGTAGATACTGCTGCTTTAAATAAACAAAATGGTTATGCTTTATATACTAGTGATAATGAAAATGAAAATGGAGAAATTATCATTATTGGAGCAGATGAAGATGGTGCTTTTAATGGTGTAATGACATTAAAGCAAATTTTTGAACAAGGGACTGATGGAACATTTGCAGAAGTAAATATTATAGATTATCCCAATATAATCCAAAGAGGTGTTATTGAAGGATTTTATGGTTATCCATGGTCATTTGAAGCGCGTGCTGATATGATACGTGATATGAGTGATTTTAAAATGAATACATATATGTATGCACCAAAAGATGATCCATATCATAGAGATAAATGGAGAGAATTATATCCAGAAAAGGAAGCAAAAGAAATTCGTGAATTAGTAGAGATAAGTAAAGAAGAAAATGTTGACTTTGTTTGGATGATCCATCCAGGTAATGATTTTCAATATGGCAGTGATCCTGATTATGCAAACTGTGATGATTTTGATAAACTTATTACAAAATTTGAGCAGTTATATGATTTAGGTATTCGCCAATTTGGTATTTCATATGATGATCTTAGTGATTGGGGAACAAATTTAAATTGTGGAAGTCAGCATGCTGAAGTATTGAAAAGAGTAAAAGATGAATGGATTCCTACAAAAGATGATATTAAACCATTGGTAACAGTAGGAAGTCGTTATAACAATGGATGGGGTCCAGGTTTTGAAACTTATACAGCAAAAATTATGGAAGTAATGGATGCTGATGATATTGTATTGTGGACAGGTCGAGATACAATGTCACCAATTAGCAAAGAAATATTTGAAGTGCCTAAAAATACAATAGGAACAGATAAAAACTTTTCAGCATGGTGGAATTATCCAGTAAATGATTATTGGGATGATCGTTTACTTATGCAGGAATTTGGAACAAGTGTTAGTAATGAAGTTGATAATCTTAATGCATTTGTATTAAATCCAATGAATCAGGCAGAAGCAAGCAAAGTTGCTATATACAGTGGAGCAGATTATGCATGGAATACTGCTGATTTTGAAAGTCATTCAAGTTGGCAAAGAGCAATAAAAGAGTTAACTCCTGATACATCAAAATCATTTGAAAGATTTGCAGATAATATAGGTGGAATTAAAGCTCATTCAGGTTACTATGATGAATCAAATTATTTGAGCGATAAAATTGATGAATTAACTAATGAATTGAATTCAAAATCTGTTTCTAACGAAACTGCAACAGCAATGTTAAAAGAATTTGAATTAATTCTTCAAGATGCAAAAGTGCTTAAAAAGATGAATAATACTGCTTTATTAAATGATTGCAAAGCGCATCTCAATGCCTATGAAGCACTTGCAAAGGCGGGAATTAGCGGGATGAAAGCGATACTAGCTTCTAATCAAGAAAACTATATGGAAAGCTTAACTGCTTTAATTGATTTGAGAGAAAGGTTAAATGAAAAAGTAACATATACAGTAAAAAGTTTAGAAGCACCTGATTCGAATCATAAGGAACAATGGGAAAGAGACAATGTTGTAAATGTTGGAAGCAATAAACTTGTTCCATTGTTAAAGCAGGTACAAGAACATTATGAACAAATAGTATTAAATAAGTTTAAAATGGGATCTTTAGAATTTATTACAAATATTGAAGATTTAACAGCCAAAATTACTTTTACTGAAGATTCGTATACGATACCACCAATTACTACGCAATTAGATTCAAATCAATGGATAGGAATGAGACTTCCAGAAGTAACACGTATTAGTAAAATTCAAGTAGATGGTACGAATTTAAAAGATATAAAACTTGAGTATTCATTCAACGGTATTGAATGGAAAGAATTTCAAATTAAAAAATCAGATGATTCAAATATATTTGAAGACTTGATCGATGCTGTATATATTCGCCTTATAAATGTAACCTCAAATACTATTGACCTTGATTCAGTAAGTATATCTGCAATCATGTATCATGATACAAGAATTACTACCCCTAGTCTTAGTGCTACAATGCTTTCTTCTGCTAGTGCCAAATTTGAAAATATAATGGATGGAGATTACCAAACTAGTGCAACTTTCCAAAGAGGTGAAGTTGGACAATACCTGCAAATTGATTTAGGTAAAATACTTCCAATACATGATATCAAGATATATAACCAGCAATGGAGAAATTTAGCTAAGTTTGATTTAGAAATCTCAAATGATGGAGACAAATGGAGAAAAATAGGGGATACGATAGAAGTTAAGTCACAACAACGAGAAAATATCACTATTACTGTTGCGGGAATACTTCAACAAAATCTTTATTCAACGACTCTAGATGCAAAAGGAGAAGTTGGACGATATATTCGCTTTACTAATCAGGAAGTTTTTAGTCAACCAAGTGTTAAATCTATTCATGAGATTGAAGTTAATAAATCAATAAATCATGATGGTGAAGCTAACGAATGGGCTGATGTTATTGAAACAACTTTAGAGACAAATGATGTAAAAAATATATACGATTTAAATCTATCTACTTATTTGACGACTGAAAAAGTAGATAGCGGTGATATTTTGCTTTATAAGACAAACACATTAACAAAAGTGGGGCAAGTTATGATTTCTCAAGCTTTTGATCACATTACAAATGCTAAAGTTGAAGTTCAAGATACGAAAGGAAATTGGATAGAAGTAGGAATTCTTTCTAAAGAAAGTAATACAATAGATGTGAATAAAATTATTTTAGGTATTCGATTAACTTTCGATGGTAGTGTAACACCTAAAATAAGTGAAATTATTTTTACAGAAGCAACTGAAAAAGCTGATTATTCTAAAGTGGATGAAGCTATTGAAAAGGCTAATAAGCTCAATAAAAATGATTATAAAGATTTTAGTTTAGTAGAAAAAGCAATAAATGCTGTTGTAAGAGACAAAAATATTACTGAACAAGAAGAAGTAGACGCAATGGCTAAGGCTATTGAAGATGCAATTTGTAAACTTGAAAAGAAAGACAATACAACGGATAAACCAGGTGAAGGAGATAATGGTAATATAGATATTAAGCCAAATCCAGCTCCAGACGATTCAAATAATGAAAATCCACCAGTCAATACAGGTGATCAAAATGTCTTAGGATTATATGCTGGAATTTGGATGTTATCATTATTGGGAATTTCATTGGTTATTTCAAGAAAGAAAAAGCAATAACTGGATATTATTGATCGTTGTTAGTTTGGTAGGAAATAAGGACAATTTATAGCAGAGGGAGTTTTTAGATAAAATTGCTTGAGATCGTTATTATTTTAAAAGTTATAAGAATGATATTGGAGGGAAGAAAATTCCCAATGTCATTAAGTTAAGACATTGTCTTTATAGAGGATTACAATAAAATGTAACCCTCTTTTTTGTTTTGTTTTTTATTTAAAGTGTTGACATTCGTACATATTTGTGCGGCCT
>JAETPY010000062.1 GCA_021770925.1 Erysipelotrichaceae bacterium
AACGTAGTATCAATACTACACTTTTTTAGCTTCTTCAAAAAATATAACCAGAAGAAATATTATTTAAATATTACTTCTGGTTAATTATTTGTCATCTTAACTTAATGACATTGGGGGTATGACCCCTTTTTTTATTAAACATTGGATCAATGATCCCGTTGTTTTTATTTACTATCAGGAAGTTTATCATTTATTTTACCAGTATTTTCTCTATGAAAATCAATAGAGACCCATGCATTAAGGTCATGCAATCAGCAACTGGCAGGATTGAGATACCGTCCTATATCCAAAATGATCCTAATGGCTGTTTTTTGGCTTTGTAGTCAAAATCAATCAAAAAAATAATTATTGTGGAATTAAATGCAGTGATATATAAAAATGCTTGGCGCAGATTATGACAACTAGATTATTTAATCACATACTCACGAGTAATATCATATCAAAATAATACTATATACTAATATCCATTCTAATGTAACATCATTATTTAAAAACCAAACATCTAATTTTTAAACTAATCTGCCACATCGTATTACTGTAACTTTAAATAATGGTGATTATAAAATATACATCACTTAAATAAGTTAAAACGACCTAAAAATGATTAGATCGTTTATTATTATGTCTCTTTTTAACAATTGGTAATAATATTATAATTTCTAAAAAATGTAATTACTTGATTAATGTTACAGGAATATTTCATATTTTAAAAGATTATTTAAAAAATGTCCACCTGATATTGCAGCTAAGACATGCCAAAGTTTATTTTACATACTGTCTCAATACTATACCCATTTTGTATACATAAAAACAAAATAAGATGCAGGATTTATTATCTTTCTTACTTATTTTTTTCTTCTTAACTTAGCAGCATTGACCATGTATCCCTTTATCACTATTTTCCTAATCAATAACAAACTAGAAAACCATTAAACATGGCTAAATTTGAAACCAGCAAAAAGAAAGTACATAACGTATTCTGTACTTTCCTATTTAACACTCAGCCATATAAAAGCAAGAAAATTTTTACATTTCTTTATCTAGTATGATCTAGTGACGTGGAATTATTATTGCAGCGATAATATATGCCCAAAATCCACTCCCGCCTAAAGCAAATAAAACAATCCAGGCCAACCTAACTAATGTTGGATCCAAATCAAAATATTCTGCAATTCCACCACATACGCCACAAATCATTTTTTCTTCATCAGAACGATATAAACGTCTCATTTTTACACCTCCATTTTTATAATAATACTACCCACATTACAATCAGCCTCAATCGAACGATCACCGCCACGATAATAATACTCATCACTTAGTCCTTCACCACTATAACTGCCTACTTGGATATCACCTAAATCACAATCTGCTTCATAACTATAATCACTTTCAGCGCCGACCATTGTGATCCTAATATCACCTACATCAGCATCAAATTTACTCTTTTTACTATCTAACAAATCGATTTTAGCTTCTCCAGCATCAACATCGATCACTGTTTTAATAGCGGTAATATTATTTGCTTTAAAAGAGCCAGCATCAACATCAACTTCTAACTCATCAGCTAATAAATCAGACATTTTAAAACTAGCTGCATCTACTTCTATTGTCACTTTATCAAATTGATAATTTTCAGGAACATATATTTTTACATTTGTATCATTATTAATAGGTAAAATGCCAAATCTAAAATTTTCTTTAAAAATCAATGTATCATTTTCCTGATACAGCTCACTGCGACGACTAATATTTTTAGCCACTACTTCTATTACATCCCCACTATATTCAATAATTTCAAAATTACCAGCAGATGCTTCAATATCTAGATTTTGAATACCCTCAAATTCTCTCTTTAAGTTTTCTCTTCTAACAAACGGTATTGATATATTTAAATCACCCTGATGATATGCACTAACCAGTTCATTAACACCACCTAATATTATTCCTGTAATAAATAAAACTAACGCAATAATCAAAGATATAATAACTAACCAGGTTGCTTTCTTCATATCATCTCACCAACTTTACTTACAATTTTTCTAACCAAATTTATCCCGCCATTAATCACTATTGGAATAGCTTTAATCAGGCCCTTTGACAAAGCGAAAAAACCAACTGACAAAGCAATTAACGCAAACCCAGCCGCTAAAACAATCAATCCCATTCCGGGGGTAGCTGCCAATGCAATAATTCCATGAATAAAACAAGCAAGTGCCCCTGCTAAGCATACGATCCCGCCAATTAAAATTCCAATCCCTAAAGCAAAAACAGCAGTCAAAACACCTATTCCAACTCCAAAAATACCACCACCAATTGGCAACCCTAAAAATATCACACTAATTACAATCAAAATAATTAAAATTCGATTACGTTCAGGATTTCCTTTAAAATTACTTTTCTTTTTATCATGACTGCCCTGATCAATTACATCTGCTTCAATAACCTCTCTTGCCTCTTTATAATTAGCATTATCCATTCCATTTTCACTAAATTCAATATCTTGATCAAATTGATTTTCTAAACCTGCTTTAATAATCGCAGCTACTCTTTCTGGTGAACCTAAATCATTGATTACCTGAGCCTCATTTTCACTACCCGCATCATCAAAATAATCTTCATAATATTGTAATGCTTCCTCACGTTCAATATCTTCAATATCCTGTAATAAATAAGTCAATTTCTCAATAAATTCTTTACGATTCATCAAATTTATCCCCCTCAATAATAGAATTAATCTTTTGAACATATTCGCGCCATTCACTTTGATACATCGTCAGCTGCGCCTGTCCCTGAGCTGTAATCTTATAATAACGACGATTCCTTCCCCCATACTCTTGATCATATGTCTCCAGACAATTATCCTTTAATAGTCTCCTAAGAACTGGATATAATGTAGACTCTGAAACATCTAAGGCAATTCTAACATCTTGAGTAATTTTATATCCATATGTACCTTGTGATTCTTTTGAAACAACCGAAAGAACAATTGCATCCAATAAAGCTGCACCTGTATTAAAAATCATCAGATCCACTCCTTCTATATTTATTTTCTGATAATATTATATATCATATAATATTATCCGTCAATCAATAATATATAATTATATCTATGATCAAAATTACCATTATCAAATTTATTAATTATTTTAGAAAATTAATAAAAATAATACTAAAAAATTATAATTTTTCAAATAAATTTAGATTTGTTAATTATTGATTTTTTTAAGATAATCATCCCATAATCTTTTGAATAATAAATATCAAGGAGGTTAAAATGAAGAAGGCAAAAAAAATTATAATTATTGGAACAGGTGTAATTGTAATAAGTTTAGTTGCGATATTCTTTTTTACAAACACATCACCACAGATAGTTGCATCCAGCAACGATAGTAATAGTATCGATTATATTAAATTAGAAAATACATCAAATGACATTACAACAATTTACACTCTTGATTATCAAGAAGATATCAACGACCAAATAACAGCATTACAAAACAAAAATAATTATTCCATAGAAAATCCATTGTTAATTGCTAATCCATACGGCACAAATACAACTGGTGTCTATATGTATTTTACAACTAATAGTGCTTGCAGGGCATCTTATACCATTAGTGCTGATGGATATGATGATTTTTCAAGAACTTTAAACAATGACAATAACAGTGGTTATACTACTAAACATGAATACCTATTAGTCGGTTTTATTCCAGGAATAACAAACAATATTACAGTTTCTTTGATTGATGCAAATAATAATATTGTTGATACATTGAGCTGGTCATATGATGTACCAGAACTTCTTGGCAGTAAAGAAAACATTCAATTAAAAGTAACTACAGGTAATAGCAGCGAAGACCTGGTTGACGGGCTTTATGCTATGCTTGGTAATCGTACAGCAGAAGATAACGAAGAAGTTGATTTTATTTTATTATATGATAATAATGGCACAATTCGTAGTGAGATACCTATTACAAGTTATCGAAGCTGTCGTGTTATTTTTGATAATGATATGATGTATTATAGTATTTCATCTAGTAAAATTGCCGGGATGAATAAGACAGGTCAGATAACAGAAATATTTAGTACTGGTGATTACAAACTTCATCACGATTATATTTGGGGCAGTGAAAATGATATACTAGTTTTAGCATCTCAAAATAACGCCTATACAGAAGAGGATATAATCATTAGTATTGATCGTGATACTGGGAATGTAACCGAATTAATTGATCTTAAAAGCCTATTTAATAATTACTTAGATACCTTAACTATCGATGAAGATGAAGCATTTGACTGGATGCATATTAATTCAATACAATTGATCGATGAAGACACTATCATCATAAGTTCACGTGAAACTTCGTCAATTATAAAAATCAATAATATTTATGATACCCCTACGATTGATTATATGATTGGTTCTAAAGAATTTTGGCAAGAAAGCGGCTATGACAATTTAGTTCTTGAAAAAGCTGGTGACTTTTCATTAAATGCTGGTCAGCATTGTGTTACTTACCAAAAAGATGATTCATTAGCTAATGGTCAATATTATTTATATTTTTATAATAACAATAATACCATTTGTTCTTCAAGAAATTATGATTACTCAACTGAAAACAACTATGAAGGAGCTAATATTGGTGTAAATGGAGATGCATCTTATTATGATAAATACTTAGTTGATGAAAACAAAAGAACTTTTGAATTAATTGATCGAATTTCTGTAACTTATTCTGGTTATGTTAGTTCAGTTCAAGAAATAGACAGCAATATTATCATTGACAGCGGCAGTGCTTTTGAAGCTTCTGAATTTGATAGTAATAATCAGCTCATTCAAACTGTTACTGGTTCTGGAGATACCTGGTGGTATCGAGTATTTAAATATGATTTTAATAACTATTGGTTTCAATAATCAATAGTTATTTTTATTAAAATAAAAGGGTTTAGAATAAATCTATACTTTCTTGCTTTAGATTAATATAAAAAAGAGATTTCTTACTATTGATAAAATATAGTATTTTTTGAAATCCCTTTTTTTAATTACCCATTACCAAATAAGAACCAGTAAATCTAAACCCTTTAAGATATTATTTTTCTAAAGCCAGCTTAGCTAAAGCCAATGCCCCACAGACACCAGCGTTATCTCCTAGTTCTGGAGGTACAATATAATCATTAATTTTATCAGTTAAAATCTCATCTTTTTGCACATATCCATTTAAAAATTCTCTTAAATATTTATAAATTAAGGGGAACATTTGTTTTTGTTTAGAAACTCCACCACCTAAAATAATTTTTTTAGGAGAAATAACTAAAATATAATTAGCTAAAGCCTGTCCAATGTAATATGCCTCTAAATCCCAAGCAGGATGGTCTTCTGGCAATTCATATCCTTTCTTACCCCAGCGAGCTTCAATCGCTGGACCAGCTGCTAATCCCTCAAAACAAGTTCCATGATATGGACATTTACCTGTATAAGTATCATCTTCTCGAACAAGCATCTTAATATGTCCCATTTCTGGATGTAATAATCCATGAACCAGGTTACCTTCAACAATTGCACCACACCCAATTCCTGTACCAATCGTCATATATAAAGCACTGTCTAATCCTTTTGCCGCTCCAAAATAAGCCTCACCTAAAGCAGCTCCATTGACATCAGTATCAAACCCCATAGGAATGTCATAACGTTCCTTTAAAGCACCCATAATATTATAATTATTCCATCCGGCTTTTGGTGTAGTAGTAATATAACCATAAGTTGGACTGTTCAAATCTGGATCAATTGGCCCAAAGCAACCTACCCCTAAAGCTTCTATATTTTTTCCATCAAAGAATTTAAAAATATTTGCTAATGTTTTTTCAGGTGTTTCAGTGGCAAAAGAATCTCTTTCAATAACATTACCAAACTCATCACCAATACAAACTACAAATTTAGTTCCACCTGCTTCAATTGCACCTAACCTCATCTATTTTTCCTCCTTATTTTTACATGTCCCATTATATCTTAAATTTATTAAAAATTAATAAAAGAATATTATTACAGCTTATTTATAATTTTTAGTATGCAATAATTTATTAGCATTTTCTACTCTCTCTTTTGAAGGTGGATTAATCCCCTCTAATTGATAAGGAATATTTAATTCTTCCCATTTAAATGTTCCTAAAGTATGATATGGTAATACTTCTACCTTTTTAACATTATTAAGCGTACTAATAAATTTATCCAGCTCAATTAAATATTCATCTTTATCACTAATTTCTGGTACCAAAACATGACGAATCCATACTGGCTGATTAATTTCTGAAAGATATTTAGCCATATCAAGTATATTCTCATTTGATTTGCCAGTCAATTTCTGATGTTCTTCATTATTGATATGTTTAATATCTACTAATAATAAATCAGTATATTTCATTAATTCATTAAATTTACTAAAAAACGGTTCTTCTCTTGTAAAGTTTGCACCACTAGTGTCAATACAAGTATTAACACCCTCTTTTTTAGCCAGTTTAAATAACTCAATTATAAAATCTATCTGTAATAATGGTTCTCCACCACTGATGGTAATTCCACCTTCACTACCCCAATAACTTTTATATTTTAAAGCTTTATCCAAAGCTTCTTGAGGAGTCATTTCCATCGTAGCCTTATTATTTGCCCATGTATCAGGGTTATGACAAAACTTACAGCGTAAAGGACAGCCATGAAGAAAGTAAATATAACGAATCCCTGGTCCATCTACTGAACCAAAACTTTCAATTGAATGTATTGCTCCGATAATCTTGTTATCCATATTATTCTCCATTCTACTTATTAATAATTATTTTATCCATTATTTCATTCATTAAAACAGCCTCTTGTTAAAAGAGGCTGTTTTGATTAATTTTCAATAACTATTACATTGCTTTATGACAAGTTCTTGAAATAACATCCATTTGTTGTTCACGAGTTAAATCAATAAATTTTACAGCATATCCAGATACACGGATTGTAAAGTTTGCATACTCTTCTTTTTCTGGATGTTCCATAGCATCAATTAATTTTTCAGTTCCAAATACATTTACATTTAAATGATGAGCACCTTGATCAAAGTATCCATCTAAAACTCTAGCTAGAGTATTTTTACGTTCATCATCATCATGACCTAAAGTATCAGGACTAATTGTTTGAGTATTAGAAATACCATCTAATGCCCATTCATATGGTAATTTAGCAACAGAGTTTAATGAAGCTAATAAACCAGATTGTTCAGCACCATAAGCTGGGTTAGCACCTGGTGATAATGGTTCTCCAGCTTTACGTCCATCAGGTAATGAACCAGTAGCTTTACCATAAACAACATTTGAAGTAATTGTTAAGATAGAAGTAGTAGGTTCTGAATCACGATAAGTATGATGTTTTTTAATTTTTTCTAAGAATGTTTGTAATAACCATACTGCGATATCATCAGCACGATCATCATCATTACCATAACGAGGGAAGTCTCCTTCTGTTTCATAATCTACAACAATACCATCTTCATCACGTACTGTTTTTACTTTAGCATATTTAATAGCGCTTAATGAATCAACAACATGTGAGAATCCAGCAATACCTGTTGCAAAAGTACGTTTTAAATCAGTATCAATTAAAGCCATTTGAGCTGCTTCATAGTAATATTTATCATGCATATATTGAATCAGGTTAAGTGTATTTACATAAATATCAGCTAACCAGTCCATCATTTGATCATAACTTCTCATAACTTCATCATAATCTAAATATTCAGAAGTAATTGGACGATATTCAGGAGCTACTTGTGTCTTAGTTTTTTCATCAATACCACCATTGATAGCATATAATAAGCATTTAGCTAAGTTAGCACGAGCACCAAAGAATTGCATTTCTTTACCAGTTTGTGTTGCAGAAACACAACAGCAGATTGAGTAATCATCTCCCCATACTGGACGCATTACACAATCGTTTTCATATTGTACAGAGCTTGTATCAATTGAAATCTTAGAAGTATATTTCTTAAAGTTTTCTGGTAATCTAGAAGAATATAATACTGTTAAATTTGGTTCTGGAGAAGGTCCCATATTTTCTAATGTGTGTAAGAAACGGAAATCGTTTTTAGTTACCATTGGACGACCATCAGATCCAATACCAGCTACTTCTAATGTAGCCCAAACTGGATCACCAGAGAATAATTGGTTATAAGAAGGAATACGTGCGAATTTAACCATTCTACATTTCATAACGAAATGATCAATTAATTCTTGAGCTTCTTCTTCTGTAATAACTCCAGCTTCTAAATCTCTTTCAATATAGATATCTAAGAATGTAGAAACACGTCCTACAGACATAGCTGCACCATTTTGAGTTTTGATAGCTGCTAAGTATCCAAAATACAACCATTGAACAGCTTCTTTAGCATTTTTAGCAGGGCTAGAAATATCATAACCATAAATTTCGGCCATTTTTTTCATACCTTGTAATGCTTTGATTTGTTCTGCGATTTCTTCACGACGACGAATAACGTCTTCTTTCATTGATCCACTTCCACAAACAGATAAATCATGTTGTTTGAAAGCAATCAATTCATCAATACCATATAAAGCAACACGACGATAATCTCCTACGATACGTCCACGTCCATAAGTATCAGGTAATCCTGTAATAATTTTGTTACGACGAGCTAATCTAATTTCAGGTGTATAAACATCAAAAACTCCTTGATTGTGAGTCTTATGATATTCTGTAAAGATTTTGTGTAATTCTGGATCTGGTGTATATCCATAAGTTTCACAAGCTTGTTCAGCCATTTTAATTCCACCATAAGGCATAAATGCTCTTTTTAATGGTTTATCAGTTTGTAAACCAACAACTTTTTCTAAATCTTTAAGTTCTTCATCAATATATCCAGGACCATAAGCAGTTAATCCAGAAACTACATGAGTTTCCATATCTAATACTCCGCCTTTAGCACGTTCTTCTTTTTGAAGTTCTTGTAGTTTCCCCCATAATTTATTTGTAGCATCAGTAGGTTCAGCCAAAAATGATTCATCACCATAATAAGGCTTATAGTTATTTTGAATGAAATCACGAACATTGATTTCTTCTTTCCAAAGTCTACCTTTAAAGCCATTCCATTGTTCTTTTTTTAACATGTCTTTTTTTCCTCCTTGAAATTTTAATAACCGTTAGTCAAAGCTCTTACAAGGTTTTAAATAATAATCCGATGTAAATTTGCAAGGGATGTCATCAAGACTAATATTCTACTTCTCTCGTAATAAACTTAATTAACAAGAATAACACACACTATATTTTGGAAAATAACTTTATTTCCTTTTGTTATCCACGCTTGCATTATATTATATTTTGTTTTTACAATTCAAGTAATTTGCACTAAAAAAACAAATTATTTTCAACAAATTTTATCCACTTTATAATATATAATACCCCCTCATTAATTTAAGCGCTTACAAATATTTTTTAGTTAAAAATTTTAAAAATATGAATAACTGACTTTTTTAAAAAATTAATCTATTTAATAGTAGATTTTTTTTTCATTTTATTATATAGTATTATCTAAGTTGTCAGGAGGTAGCATAATGAATTTAACATTCAACACAGATGCTGATTTTAACCAAACAAAAATAATTATAACTGATATTATAAAAAATACTGCTAATGATTTTGATTTATTTCTTTCTACAAATTCAATCAAAAATTTATCTATTCATTTAAGTATTGCCATTATAAGAATAAAATCAGATAACTATATTCCCTTAAGCAATGGTCAAATTGCTTCATACAAACAAGAATATAGTTACCCCTATGCCAAGATGTTATGTGATCGTCTAGCAAAAAAATTTGAAATTGAATTTCCTGAAGACGAAATGGCTTTAGTTTCAATGTATTTATCTAAAAATCAAAAATTAGATTTAGAAATCAATTCTGGATTTGATCTACTAGATGAAAAGATTTTTAAAATTCTTAATGAAACAATGACTTATATTTATCAAGAATACCATAAAGATTTTAGAAAAAATGACAAATTATTTATTGCTATAGGCTTGCATTTAGAACCTGCACTAGAAAGATTATCCAGTGGAGAAACAATTGAAAATCCTTTAAAAGACCAAATCATTGAACGTCATAAAGAAGAGTATAATTATAGTAAAATTCTAAATAAAGTAGTAGAACAAGAAATAAATTTATCATTCGATGATGATGAACTTACATTTTTTGCACTTCACTTTGTAGTCGCAAATAATCGAATTGATAATTAAATATTACCTTAAATCACATATAATAAAAAGACAATGAGTCAGTTTAAATACTGACTCATATTGTCTTTTTTTATTTAAAAGCTAAATCATAAAAACTCTCGACCTATCCTACTTTTCTTTTTTTACCTGCACAAAACATTATTGCAGCTAGTGCTAATCCTAATAGTGGATATACTATATTTATTGTATCGCCAGTATCTATTGCTGTTATATCACCTAAATTCGCTGAAGTTACAGCTGTAGCTGGATTTACAGTATTGACTACTAATCCAGCTAATCCTTTAGCCAGGATATCTTTTGCATCATCTACTTCATCCTGTGTTGCTCCTGAATCATTCAATATAATATTTGCATTTTCTAATGCTTTAGCTACTATTGTCCATGACTCAGCACTATAATTGGCCGCATTTAATCCGTTTACTTTATTGACCAATTCCTGCAATAACTCTTTATTTGGTTTTAATCTCAAATCCAAGAATACTTTTACCAATTTGACATATACTTCATCTACTTCTTCCTGCATTGCATTCTCGTTACCTAGTACATCATTTGCTTTGTCTAGTACTGATAACATTACATTCCACAATGGTTCGATATATTTATCTGCTTCTAAGTCATTGATTAGATCTACCTGTTTTTGTAATGTTGTCTTATCTCCTTGATAGAATTCCAACATCTGCATTACATTTGCTAGACGATTAAATGCATTATCTACTTCATCCTGAGTAGCACTTGCATTATCAAATACATCTTTAGCATTTGTTAAAGCTTCATTGAATTCTTTAACTACGGCTGGCACAACATTTTCTAAATTAGCATTTTGAGCCATTTCAATAGCAATTTGTAAGGCTAACTTATCAGTTTCTATAATATTTTCAAACACTGGATAATTATTTTCATTATTTATCCATGTATAATATTCTTCATCTAAATTAGCATTTAATTCGTTTAATAATGTTCCATCAATAAATTGATCAGAATCCAAAGCTTTTAATCCATCAACATTATTTGTATTTCCAAAGACAGTTTTACCATTTTCATAATAAATATTTTGATAAATAACTCGATACGATTCCCCAGCAGCAGATTCGTCATATCCTGCCACAGTACCACTAAATCTAGGTGCTGTTACATTTGCCTTAGTATAACAATTTTTTATAATAGTTAGCGTATTAGGATCAATGCTGCGATTAGCTGCACCAACCAATCCGCCTGCTGTTTCTACTGTTCCTGTCACTTCACTCCATGCATAACAATTAGCCATCGTTGAGTTATTAAACATCCCAACTATTCCACCAATATCATTAGCACCACTAACATTGATTTCAACACCACAATTTATAATTGTTGCATACATCGTACGTCCTACTAAACCACCAACTTTAGCTTTTCCAGTTATATTGGCATTTCTAAGTTCAATATTTTTAATTGTTCCACGTTCTAGTAAACCAATCAATCCAACGTTTTCTCCTTGCGGCTGATTAATTGTTAAATTAGAGATCGTATGTCTATCACCATCAAAAACCCCATTAAATACTGCTGCTGGAGTATATTTATAATTTTGCATATCTAAATTACTAGTCAATTTAAAGTGTGCCTGCATTTTTTCTCCACTATTGATTTCATTTGCAAATAATAATAATTCTTTTTCTGATTTAATTAAATATGGATTTTCTACAGTTCCTGCTCCTTCAAATTCATACTCTGAAGAAGTGTTAAGATTCTGATTATATTTATTCCCAATTATTAAATTATCTAAATAACCGTTAATACCATTAAACATTTTAGCAGTCGGTAAATATGACGTCATTGAATGGGATGAAACACTTGCAGGACCTTTAATTAAGACTGGATTATAAGTAACGCCATCAATTTTTAATAATGTTGTTGCATTAACACCATGAATATACGTACTTGTTAAAGTCACATTTAGCCACTGTTCTGCCGGTAAGATAACATCATATGTATAAATGTATTTACCAATTTTAAAACTTACGCCCCGACTTTGATAATTCAAATAGAATGTACAATAATCATCAGTAAATAATACTGCATCAGTATTTTGTGTTCCATTTAAATATAAATCAAAACTCACTGTATAAGGATATCCAGTACTTTCAAACGGTAAAGAAAGATTGCTTTGTGGTTCAAGCTGCAAAACTTTTCCGTTAATATATTCTTCATTCATTGTTTTAAGTATAGCTGCCTGCACTTGAGCGTCATAATTATTTTCCTGATCACTAATTTTCTGATTTACCATTTCCTCAAAATCATATTTAGCGATAATACTTGAATTTGCAGCTACATACCTTCTTGGATTAGCATCAGGAGCATAGTTACCTACTTGTTCAAATGCTCCAGCAAAATCGCTGCCATTTTCAAAACGATCATCATCACCATACCAGCTCTTTTCACTAATTACTCCAATATAAGATAAAACTAGATCTAAGACATCAAAATCATTAGCCCAAGAACGATCATTCCAATTACAGAAAACAGTTCCTATAATTTGCGGATTTCCTCGTAATAAATCATATTGAGCATAATAATTACGTGAAGCTATATAAGTAGGATTACTAATTCGATGTGTATCAAAATCACTACAGCCTTTCCAAGTATCATAAAAAGTTGCCATATCAACATAACCATTATGTAAACCATTACCATTACCAGGAATCAAATACATGCTGTTAGAAGTTGAATTGATAATTTTAAAACCATCTGCTAAAGCCTGTTCAACTCGCTGATCAGCAGAATCCCAAATTTGATTAATAACATTTTTAGAATCAATTTCTTCAGCCCCATAATAAACTGAAAGATTACCCCAAAAATAAACTTGATCAATATTATCTTTAGATAAACAATATTGAGCTAAATCATTAATATAACGACGCATATTTTCATTTGTATTAGATGATTCATCAGTTCCAATATGTACAGCAGCACTTTGGAATACCGGATCATCACCATCTAAAAACTCATCAAAAACATTACTAATTAAATCTAAACACTCGTCATAATGATTGTTTAAATCAAAATTAGAGCCACTAACAATTTCTGGATTAATTAAATTAAAAATTGTTGCATGACCAGGAGAATCAATTTCAGTAATAACATTAACACCAAATTGCTTCAAATTCTTTTGCATCTGACGATAATCATCTTGTGACCATACATAGTTTCCATTTTCTAAATTATACGTATTTAAAGCTGGATATTTTTTACTTTCAACTACAAATGAAGAACTATACTCTCCACCAAGTCCACTATCTTCATTAATATGAAGATGGAAAGTATTCATTTTAAACCAGGCCATATATTTACCCATTTCTTCAATGTAATCTAAATCAAAATAACGTCTAGCTACATCAAGCATTCCACCACGAACTGAATACTGTGGATAATCACGAATAATTCCCAATGGAATTGTATCATGATTTTCATCCTGATATAAAATTTGTGCAATTGAAACTCCACCATAAATCATTCCTGTATAATCTGGAGCACTAATAATAACTTGATCACCAATATTAATATAATACCCTTCATCACCTAATTCATTTAATTTATCTGGCGTGTACTTAATCACAATGTCGCCACTTACAGCCACGTCCTGACTTACTTCTAATGTTACACCTATCATTTCTGTTAAATACATTTGTAACATTTCTGCACTCGTTTTAGCCATTTGATCTTCATAAATAATACGAGCATTTTTTTCAAGTTTAAAATCACCATCTAATCCATACCACTCACGAAGACCTGGAACAACATTTGGTATTTTATTAGTACCTGCATCATTGTATTTACCATCAACAACAATTGTTATATTACGATCTAACTGACATACTATTTCATTATTCAAAGTATCTAAAATATTATAAATTAAATATACTTTTTGTTTTGTCAAAGGCTGATAAACATGTCCATTTAAATCAATAACCTGCTCATTACTTGAACCAAATAATACTGCTTGATACCGACCATCAGTCGATTTTGGTAAAATCAGCTGACCATCTTTTATTTCTGGATTATTTTTAATTCCAGTCATAAATTTTTCTAATTCATTAGCATCATCAAAAATAACTAACCTAGCTACATTATCTGCTCCCAATTTCCATTTACTATAGTTCTCTTGACAATACTGATTTAATGTATCAACAAAGTTTTGATCCATCATTTCAGCTTTCTTCATTCCTGTAACAGTTGATATTGTAACAAGATTACCAATTGCAACGTCAGGTAAATTTTCTTGATTATAATAAACCTGATGATAATTTGCAAGATTATTATCTTGTTCAATAAAGCCACCAATTTTACCTGAATAAGTACCCCAGTGAACACGTCCTAAATTATAAGAATTAATTATATTAACTTCGACAGCTGGATTAAGACTACGACAAATAGAACCAGCTAAACCACCTAATGATTTAGAACCACTGACAATACCATTATTGTAGCTATTTAAGATATCAGAATTATTCAACATTCCAACTATCCCACCAACATCTTCAAAGCCTTTTATTGTTGCATTATTATAACAATTCAAAATTGTTGCCTGCATACTTCGTCCAATCAACGATCCGACTTTATACCCCGCTTCAACTTTACCGCTATCAATTCCCAGGTTTTTGATTGTTCCCCCTTCAACCTGATGAAACAATCCAATATTTTGTCCATTATCAACTTTAATATTAATATTCTTGATAACATGTCCATCACCATCAAAGATTCCTTTAAAAGGAATAATAGAACTAAAACCGTTAAACTCAATTCCCTTTAAATCAAGATTTGCTTTTAACTGATAATATGCTGCTGAAAATTCAGCAGACATGTTAACTATTCTTTCCATTTCCTTTAAATCATCAATCGTCTTGATTAAATAAGGATCTTCTTCACTACCATGACCAGTTAACGCTATTTTGATAAAAACTTTACCTCTAAATCCTGGGTATCCAGTATTATCTTCCAACCATGTGTGGTAGTCAGAAGCTAAATTACTATTTAATTTTAAAATTAAATCTCCATTGCTAAACACTTCTGAATTAATCGGATTTAAACCATCACGATCATTGTTATTACCAACAGCTATCTGACCTTGATCATAATAAAGATTACTCATTGTAATTTGATAATTATCACTTACAGCGCCTTCATCATAACCAGCAACAATTCCAATATGCTGATCACCACTAACAACAGCACGACTATAACAATTATCTATTACTGTCATAACACCTGGATCAATACTCCGATTTGCACTTCCTACTATTCCACCGACAGTTACTTTACCACTAATATTTCCCCAAACATAACAATTAGCTAATGTGGAATTATTAAACATACCAGCTATTCCACCAGTATCATTAGCTCCTTCAACATTTGCCTTGCTGTAACAATTTAAAATTGTGGCATACATCGTCCGTCCTGCTAAAGCTCCAGTATGATTACCGCCAATAATATTCCCACTTTCAATTCCAAGATTTTTAATTGTACCACCATCTAAAAAACCAATTAATCCTGTATTTTCTAAATTTGTTTTATTAATATTAAGATTTAAAAGATAGTGCTGATTGCCATCAAAGACACCGCTAAAACGTGGAATTGGCTGAAAATCGATCTTATTCATATCAATATCACTAGTTAATTTATAATGAGCGTCTGCATATGATACATCATCATTAATAATTTGTGACATTAACTCTAAATCCTCTGGACTTTTAATTAAATAAGGAACATCTTTAGTCCCTTGACCAATCAAGCCGCATTCAGACATACCGTCATTAAATTCTGGATACCCTAACGCTCCTTTAACCCAAGGAGTACAGCCATCTTCACAGCCATTATTTAAAATTTCTAATAAACGACCATCTTGAAAAGCTGCAGTCTCTATACCCTTTACACCAGAATGATTACTATTACCAATTCCAATTGTTGAACTTTCATAATAAATACCGTTCATAGTAATTTCATAACTAGCCCCAGCAACGCTTTCATCATAACCGATTGCATTCCCTACATACTGCTGACCAGTCACATTAGCTAAGCTATAACAATTTTTTAGTACTGTTGGTGTTGCAGGATCAATACTTCGATTTGCACCACCAACTATTCCACCAGCAGTTACACCACTGCTGGTTATTTTTCCCCAAACATAACAATTTAGCATGGTAGAATTATTAAACATTCCAACTATTCCACCAACATCATTTTTCCCATTTACCTCTGCTTTACTGTAACAATTAATGATATTTGCATACATTGTCCTTCCAACAAGAGCTCCAGTTCTATTACCACCTGTAATTATACCGCTTTCAATTCCTAAATTTTTTACTGTTCCCCTGTTTAAAAAACTAATCAGTCCAACCTGATCATTATCACTATTAATCGCTAAATTAGAAATTGCGTAACCATTTCCATCAAGGACACCTGAAAAACCACTTGTACTCCCAATTGATGCAAAATCAATCTTCTCCATATCAATATTTGTCGTCAATTTATAATTGGCATTTACATAACTATCCCCAGTATTTACAAGTAAAGACATTTTAATTAAATCTTCTTTTGAACTAATTAAATATGGATCATCATTAGTACCACTGCCTTTAAGATCAGTATTTTCTCCATGTACAACATAAATTGATATAGATGCAAAAATAATGAATGTACTTAAAATTATTTTAATAACTTTCTTCATTTCTATCCTCCTTTCATACATTCATTAAAATTTTTCACCTCCTCTTTTTTTATTTATTATTAAAACAGTAACTTACTGCTAATAATCTACAAAATATTAAAAGGCAAGACAAAAAACACTACGTTTCTGGTCTTGCCTAATTAAAGTAACAATCCTTATTACTTTAATTATAATTTTTATTATCTAAATTGTCTACACAATAATATTAAAATTTTACTTTATTTTTCTTTAAAATAAACATAAAACTTAATAAAGCACCACAAACAAATAATCCACACGCCGATACATCATCCCCAGTTTTTACACTCGCTGTAATATCTCCTGATTTTACAGGTTCTTTATCAGCTGTAATTCCTGGTTTTTCTTCTAATTCTTCTATTGCTTTTGTTAAAGCTTCTTTTGCATTTGCTACTTCCTGTTTAGTTGCTTCTGGATTATCTAATACTGCTTTTGCATTATTTAATGCTTCATTCATCACTTTCCATGATGCCGCTG
>JAETPY010000063.1 GCA_021770925.1 Erysipelotrichaceae bacterium
AGGGCGCGTAATGGTTATTTGCGAAAACCCTAAACATAAACAAAGACAAGGTTAATTAGTAGTTAATTAGGAGGAAATAAAATGGCTCGTATTGCTGGAGTTGATATCCCACGTGATAAGCGTGTGGTTATCTCATTAACTTATATCTATGGTATTGGAAAACCAACAGCTCAAGAAATTTTAGCAAAAGTTGGAATTAATGAAGATACTAGAGTTAAAGATTTAACTGAAGATGAAATCGGTAAAATCAGAAAAGAAGTAGAATCAATCAAAGTTGAAGGTGATCTTCGTCGTGAAGTAGCTTTAAACATTAAACGTTTAATGGAAATAGGAAGTTACAGAGGAATCCGTCACCGTAAAGGGCTTCCTGTGCGTGGTCAAAAAACAAAGACAAATGCTCGTACTCGTAAGGGAAAAGCTAAACCAATCGCAGGAAAGAAAAAGTAGGATAGGAGGTTGAACTAGAAATGGCAAAAGTAAAACAAGTACGCGGTAAAAAACGTGTAAAAAAGAATATCGCAAAAGGTGTAGCACATGTTCATTCAACTTTCAATAACACTATTGTAACAATTACTGATGAACATGGTAATGTATTAACATGGTCTAGTGCAGGAGCATTAGGATTTAAAGGTTCTAGAAAATCTACTCCATTTGCCGCACAAATGGCTTCTGAAGCTGCAGCAAAAGCATCAATGGATCATGGTGTTAAATCTGTAGAAGTATGTGTAAAAGGTCCAGGACCAGGACGTGAAGCTGCAGTTAGAGCTTTACAAGCTGCTGGATTAGAAGTAACATCAATCAATGATGTTACACCAATTCCACATAACGGGTGTCGTCCACCAAAACGTCCTCGTGGATAATTATTGTATGATCAAAAAAATAATAATTCCTAGTGAGGAGGGAAATAATGCAAAAGTTTGAAAAAGCAAATTTTAATATAGCTAATTATGATGAGACAGATAATTATGGTAAATTCGTTATTGAACCTTTAGAGAGAGGGTTTGGTACAACTTTGGGGAATTCACTTCGTCGAGTTCTTCTATCTTCTTTACCTGGATCTGCTGTTTACGCAATTAAAGTTCAAGGAGCAATCCATGAATTTTCTGCAGTGGATGGTGTTGTCGAAGATGTTACATCAATTATCTTAAATCTTAAAAAGTTAGTTTTTGATGTAGATAGTGATGAATCGGCTACAATGATTATTGATGTTGAAGGACCTGCTACAGTAACAGGTGCTGATATTCAATGCCCTTCTGAAGTAACAATGATCTCTAACGATATGGTAATTGCTCATGTTGCTCAAGGTGCTCACTTATACATGGAATTATATGCAAAAAAAGATCGTGGGTATGTAAGTGCTGATCAAAATAAGAAAGATATTAATACAATTGGTATTATTCCAACTGATTCGATTTTTTCACCAGTGGAAAAAGTATCATATGCAGTTGAACCTACTAGAGTTGGAGAAAGTGCAAAATATGACCAATTAACTTTAGAAATTGAAACAAATGGTGCCTTAAAACCTTATGAAGCAATTTCTTTAGCTGCTAAAATTTTGGTGGAACACTTAAATATGTTTGTTGAGCTGACTGATATGGCTGTGAATATGGAAGTTATGTCTGAGGCACAAAATGATACTACTAATAAAGTATTAGATATGACTATTGAAGAATTAGATTTATCAGTACGTTCATATAATTGTTTAAAAAGAGCAGGAATTCAAACTGTTCAGGATCTTGCCGCTAAATCTGAAGATGATATGATCAAGGTAAGAAATTTAGGTAAGAAATCTTTAAAAGAAGTAAAAGAAAAATTAGTTGAATTAGGGTTAGGGTTTAAACCTATCGATTAATTCGCAAATACGAAGGAAGGAGCGCTAATCTCATGGCTAAAAATAGAAAATTGGGACGTACTTCTGACATAAGAAAGTCAATGTTACGTTCTCTTGCAACAGAAGTAATTATGTATGGTAAATTAGAAACAACAGAAACAAGAGCTAAAGAAGTTCGTTCTGTTGTTGATGAATTGATTACTTTAGGTAAACGTGGTGATTTACATGCAAGACGTCAAGCTGCAGCCGTATTACACAATGTAATTGATGAATCTACTGGTAAAACTGCTGTACAAAAATTATTTGATGAAGTAGCACCAAAATATAAAGATGTAAATGGTGGATATACTCGTATCTTAAAAACTTACAATCGTAAAGGTGATAATGCCCCAATGGCAATTATCGCATTAGTATAGTTAAAAGACCTTTGGGTCTTTTTTCTTTTACTTGACTAAAGTGTTTAATAAATATAGAATGATTAACAGTAGTATAGTAAGGCGGTGAATAAATGGAAAAAATAATTGAGGTAAAGAATTTATCATTTGAATATGAACCAGGATTAAAAACAATCAATAATATTTCTTTTGAAATTAATAAAGGGGACTATGTAGCTATTTTAGGACATAATGGTAGTGGGAAAAGCACGATTGCTAAATTATTAATTGGTCTATTAGAAAAGTCAGGGGGATCTATCAAAGTTAATGAGTATGAACTGACTTTAGATAATTTATATAAGGTAAGAGATAATATAGGGATTGTTTTTCAAAATCCAGATAATCAATTTATTGGGGCTACAGTTCGTGATGATATTGCTTTTGGTTTAGAAAATACATGTGTACCCCAAGTGGAAATGGATGAGATCATTAATACATATGCAGCTAAAGTTGGAATGAGCAATTTTCTTGATCATGAGCCAACAAAATTATCAGGAGGGCAAAAACAACGAGTGGCGATAGCTGGTATTTTAGCAATGAGTCCTACTATTATTATCTTAGATGAAGCTACGAGCATGCTTGATCCCATGGGGCGTCGCGAAATTAACAACTTAGTTAAAGAATTAAATAAAGCAAAAGATATTACGATAATTTCAATTACTCATGATATTGAAGAAGCGAAAAATGCAGATCAAGTAATAATACTAAATGATGGTAAAATTGTCGCTAATGGAAAACCAGAAGATGTTCTTAGTGATAAAAATAGTTTAATTAAATACGAATTGGATATTCCTTTTGCTTTAAAAGTAGCTCAAAGGTTAGAAAAGACGAATATAAGGACTAGTAAGTCTTTAGATATGGAGGTATTGATAGAAGAATTATGTCAATTACATTTAAAGAAGTAGAACATATATATAGTGAAAATACTCCTTTTGCTTACCATGCTTTGAAAGGTGTAAACTTAAATATTAAAGATAAAAGTTTTACAGCAATTATAGGCCAAACAGGCAGTGGGAAAAGTACATTGATTCAGCATATTAATGCTTTACTATTACCAACAAGTGGTAGTATTAATATTGGTGAATATTTAATTACGAAAACGAATAAACCTAATAAATTAAAATTATTACGCCAAAAAGCAGGATTAGTTTTTCAATTTCCTGAATATCAGTTATTTGAGGAAACCATAGAAAAAGATATTATTTTTGGACCAATGAATTTTGGGATAAAAGAATCAGAAGCTAAACAGATTGCTAGAAAGGTATTAAAAATAGTAGGATTGGATGAAAGTTATTTAAATAAATCTCCGTTTGATTTATCAGGTGGACAAAAACGTCGTGTAGCAATAGCTGGTATTTTAGCTATGGATCCTAATATTTTAATTCTTGATGAACCAACAGCAGGATTAGATCCACAAGGTACAAATGAAATGATGAATTTATTTAAACAAATTAACGATTCTGGAAAAACAATTATTTTGGTAACACATGATATGAATCATGTGTTACAGTACTGTGATGAAGTTGTTGTAATGAATAATGGTAAGGTAGAAAAGCACGATACTGTAACTAATATTTTTAAGGATAGTAGTTATTTAAATGGGTTAGGAATTGATTTACCAATTATTACAGAATTTATTCTAAAATTAAATAACAGGGGTTTTAACATAGATTCATCAATTAATAATGTTGAAGACCTTGTTAATGCAATTGGTGGTGAATTAAATGGATAATATGACATTTGGTAAATATATTCCTGTTAATTCTATCATTCATCGCTTAGATCCACGCTTAAAAATAGGTGCATTACTAATTTTTTTAATAGCAATATTTTTTGATGCAGGTTTTATTGGTTACGCTATTATGGCAATATTTGTTTTGATTACCGCTTTTTTATCAAATGTTTCAATAAAGCATATTTTAAAAGCAATTAAGCCAATGTTATTCATGATGGTATTTCTAATGATTTTTAATATTTTTTTAATTAATACTGGTACTGTTTTATTTACTATAGGTTCATTTAAAGTTTATTCTGGTGCATTATTACAATCTGCTTATATTTTTATTCGCTTAATTTTAATTATCACAATGACTACAATATTAACATCATCAACAAAACCGTTAGATCTTACACTAGCAATTGAAAATCTTTTAGAGCCATTAAAAAGATTTGGTTTTCCAGCCCATGAATTAGCTATGATGATTTCTATCGCATTACGTTTTATCCCAGATTTATTAGATGAAGCAAAAAGAATTATGAAAGCTCAGGCAAGTCGTGGAGTTGATTTTAATGAAGGTAAATTGTCTGAAAAAATCAAATCTATTGTTTCTTTAATCATACCATTATTTATTTCTGCTTTTCAACGTGCTGAAGATTTAGCTAATGCCATGGAAAGTCGTAACTATAACCCTGAAGCTAAAAGAACACGTTATAAATCTTTGTCTTGGAAAGGTTATGATACTATAGCACTCATTTTTACAGTGGTAGTATCAATGAGTGTAATTACTCTAAGTATTATTTTGTAATGGTTAGAGTAAAATGTGTGGTTAGTTACGATGGCAGTAAATTTCATGGTTTTCAGATTCAAAATAAACTTCGTACAGTACAAGGCGAGATTCAAAAAGCGTTAAAAAATATTTGTAAAGAAGAAATTATTATTCATGGTTCTGGACGAACTGATGCTAAAGTACATGGTATTAAACAGGTTTTTCATTTTGATACAACAAGACAAATGCCACAGGAACAGTGGAAGAGAGCAATAAATCACTTTTTACCAAATGATATTTATATTTTAGACACAAAATTTGTCAGTGAAGATTTTCATAGTCGATACAGTGCAGAAAAAAAAGAATATCATTATATGTTAAGTACAAACGAATATAGTCCATTTGAAACTAATTATATATTTCAATACGGCCGGCCTTTAGATATTGATTTAATGAAAGATGCTGCTAAAATTTTTATTGGAGAACATGATTTTGCATCTTTTTGCAGCTATGATCAGTATGGTAATACAGTAAGAGAATTATATGAACTTACGATTACTGAAAATCAAGGTATTATTAGATTCGTTCTAATTGGTAATGGTTTTAGACGCTATATGGTAAGACATATTGTGGGAGGATTAATTCAGGTAGGGGCTAAGCGCGTAACCAAAGATAGATTACAAGATTTGTTAGACAGTAAAGGGGAGAAGAAATGTTTGTTTAAAGCTAAACCCCAAGGACTATATTTATATGAGGTATTTTATGATGAAAACTAATTTTCATACACATACTTTTCGTTGCGGTCATGCTGTGGGTGATGAGGAAGCGATGATAAAAAGTGCTATTGATAATGGAATAGAGATATTAGGGTTTAGTGATCATATTCCATTGCCAAATTATCGCTTTCATATATTAAAGGGTATACCTCATACATTAAAAGATTTTAGATCTTTTAATGTGGCTATAAATACGATTATTACCAATGGTCCATCAATGAGAATGCCATATCATAATAAAAAAATTCATATCAGTGAAGTAAAAAGACTAAAGAGAAAATACAAAAATAAAATTAGTATATATCAAGGGTTTGAAGCAGAATATTTTGAAGAATATTTAGATTATTATCAAGGATTATTAGATTCAAAAGAAATTGATTATTTGATTTTGGGACATCATTTTAATAAATATTCTATTCATACTTGTTATTATGGTAAATTAGATATAACTGATGAAGAAATTATTAAGTATAAAAATGATTTATTAAAAGCAATGGATACTAATTTATTTTCATATGTTGCTCATCCTGATTTATTTATGATTGGTAAAAAAAAATTTGATAATTTTTGTGAGAATATTACCCAGGAAATATGTCAAAAATCATTAGAAAAAGGTATACCACTAGAGATAAATGCAGGTGGGATAAGACGCGGATTACGTAAAGTAGGCAATGAGATGCTTTATCCTTATCCAAATTCACATTTTTTTGAAATAGCTGGTAAAATGAAATGTAAAGTGGTTTTAGGTATAGATGCTCATAATCCAAAAGATTTTAATGATGAAGGATTTAAACTGTTAAATGATTTTGCTAATAAATATCATTTAAATGTTATTGATAAATTTGAATTTAAAATGGGAAAATAGATGACTAATATTATTAAAAATATTTTTTAAAATAAATATTGGATTAGTTATTTAATAGAATATTAGGCATTTATTTTCTTTATTTGTTTTAATATTTTTTTATAAATGGTAAAATATGAATAGAAAAGGGAGGTGAAGTTATGATGCGGGAGTGTATTCATAAATATTTAGAGGATCATAAAAGTAATTATCAGGGAAAGTATCGTTGCCATAGCTGTGTACAAACCAAGAAGTTTGAACATAAATTCCATTATTATATCAGAGATATTCAGTTTAGAGAAATTAGTGTTTTTTTAACTTTAGATTATTATGGACCTGATATTAAAGTTACTTTTTCAGTTGATCTCCATGAACAAGAGGAAGAATATATTATAAAAGACGCTTTAAAACAAATTTTGTATTTTAATAAATATCATACAATTTTACATTGTCACGTTTTTCAGCATTATATAGATGGTAAAAATACAGAAATAATGTTAGAACCATTAGACTATCGAAATATTCTTGATTATTTAGAATATCATAGTGGTATAAATCAGGAAACTGTTGATACATTCTATGAATTTTTTATGCCATATTTGCATAGATTAATAGAAAATGGTAATTATAAAAAATTCATGGACTCTGTCAATTTATTACTTGATAAAATCTTATATGAATACGAGTGGGATGGAACTACTGCAAAGTATTTAGATACACAATATCAATTTCATTTATATTTTTTTAGAATGATAATTAGAATGGTATTTGAAAAACTTGATGTTTTTTATAATCAGGTTAAAGATAGTTTACTTGAAGCAATCTGGAGGCTATGTAATTCACAAAGGTTTGCATTTGCGATTATGACGGATTTTGGAAATTTAGTTTTATCACATTATCGAGTTACAAAAGCAATTTTTAAATATGTTGATGAACGTTTCCAAGATAATGGTGATGCTAATATTGTTGTGCGATATTTAAAAGCGATTTTTGAAAGTAATCAAGATGCATATCGTGATGCGGCAATGGATGTAATTAGATTTGTTATGAGAGATATGCTTACATTTGCAAATCATGACTTACAATTAGCGATTGGAAATTCTATGGTTCAAAATGAAGGGTATGATTTGTTAATAAATTTATTTTCAAAAGACTATAATACTTTTGTTTTTGTATGTTTTCCAATTTCTACATTTCCTGATGAATATCATGAAAAAATACGAGAAGAATTGGAAAAAGCAATTAGGTTTTATGCTGGAAGAATGGAACATGATGAATATCGTTTAAGTTCGTTTGAACAGGTAAGTAATATAAACCGATTATTGATGGAAAATTATAAGGAGTATGGTAGAAATGAATAAAAAAGGAAAAAAAGTATTTACTTCTTTGGCTGTTTTAGCAGGAGTTGCAACAAGTGCAGGGGCATTAAATGCTTTTGTTAGTCGTACTGTTAAAACTATGTTATATCGTCATCATAAAGAAGATGATAAACCAAGTATTTTAGAAACTAAATATAATGCAAATAGTATACATATTAAAAATAAGCAAGGAATAAGATTAAGAGGTATTTTAATAAACGTAACTGAGGCTAAGAAAACACTAGTGATTTTGCATCCCTTTGCTTTAGAAGCAAAAGATATGTCTTTATATGTTCCGTTTTTTAAAGAACGTTATCCTAGATGGAATATTTTATTAGTAGATGCATGTGGGCATGGTCAAAGTGATGGATATATTCGTGGATTAGGAATAAAAGATGTTAATGATTTGGTTTGCTGGAATAAATATTTAATTAATGAATATGGAAATGATCATCAAATTATTTTATATGGAAAAGAAGCAGGAGCCAATACAATATTAAAAGCTGCAAGTAAGCATTTATTGAAAAATGTTAAAGCGATTATTAGTGATGGTGCTTATACTAGTGTATATGATATTTTAGGGCATCGTATGATTAAAGACTATAAAGTACCTAAATTTCCAACTATGCAAATGATTAAACGAAAAATCAAGCAGGAAATTAAAATTAATATTAAAGAGTCTTATCCATTAATGTTAAAGCATAATGATATTCCAACTTTATTCATTCATATGAAAGAAGATGATTTTGTTCCATTAAGTATGGTGTATCCTTTGTATAATGCGAATCGTGGAAGCAAAGTATTGTTTGTATTAAAAGATGAACGATATTTATATGAATTAAAAGAAACAGATGATTTTAAAAATACGTTAAACGATTTCATTTCAAAATATGTTGAAATGAAATCATAGGAAGTATTTACTTTTAATAATATTTAGGATATTAAGACTTTGAAGAAAATATATTTAATATAGATTTTCTTTGAAGTCTATTTTTATTATTGAATATTATTTTTTGATATATAATTCGTAAAATAGAACTAATTAGATATAATAATTATTTTCTATTTAAAAATAATATATAAACCAATTTTTTAATTTAAATATAATAGAAATATTGACATTAATGATTGATAATGCAATAATATATACTATATAAGGGTTGTTACTATTCAATTAGGCAAGACTATGAATGTTTTATGCGTTCTAGAATCTTGTCTTTTTTTATAGGACGGAAAGGAGAAAAACATGAAAAGAGTATTAAAGATGTTTGTATGTTTGGGGATGTTTATATCATCTGTTACAACAACTATGGTTTCAGTGTCAGCAAATGAATATAATTCTGAAATATTTGTAGATGCAGCAAAAGGAAATGATGCTAATCAAGGAACGATTGATAGTCCTATTCAAACTCTTGAGAGGGCACAGGAATTAGTAAGAGAAAAAACAAATGATATGACTGAAGATTTGAAAGTCTATTTAAGAAGTGGAACATATGAGCTCGATGAAGCAATGGTTTTTTCTAATGCAGATAGTGGAAAAAACGGACATAATGTAGTATGGAGTGCCTATGATAATGAGGAGGTTATTATTTCTGGTGGAGCCTCAATTACCGGCTGGACAAAAGTAGAAGGAGATAAAAATATATGGAAAGCTTCTGCAAAAGGTTTAGAAAGCCGAGATTTGTATGTTAACGGAAAACGAGCTACTCGTGCTCGTAGCGAACTTAAGGCATATGAATTTACAAAAAAATATATTTATGTCAATTCAGAGGGACTGCCTAATAGTTTTTCACGACCTAAAGATTTAGAAGTAGTATTTGCACGTAAATGGAAATGGTGTATCGAACGTGTGAATTCAATTGGAGAACATGATGAATATGAAAATTGTCAAAGAATAAAAATAACAGATGAGTCATACGATAGTTTAAAAACAAATCTTACTGGTGCAGCAATTGATGCCGAAGGTATGCGAGATGGTGTAAAATATTTAGAAAATGCATACGAACTTATGGATGAACCAGGAGAATGGTATTTAAATACTGAGGAGGATCAAATTTATTATATTCCTCAAGAAGGCCAAGATATGAATAATATTGATACAGTGCTTGGTCGATTAGAAAATTTATTTGTGCTTGATGGACAACAAGGCAATGTAGTCAAAAATATTACATTTTCTGGACTAACATTCCAATATACAACTTGGCTTAAACCAAATTGGGCCGATGGTTTACAAACATTTCAAGCAAGTGCAATTATCAATCCAGAAGATGTTTGGGATCGTGAATGGATTCCATCAACTGGCAGTGCGGTATTTGGCAAATATGTTGATAATATCAATATTGTTAGAAATAATTTCAAAAATCTTGGTAATGCAGGTGTTCATTTAGGAAGATCAACAAAAAATTCATCCATTATGAATAATAAGTTTGAAAATTTAGCAAGTGGAGCTATATTGCTTGGTGATGTTACATATCAAGATCATTTGCCAGTACGAGAAGATTTGACAGAAAATAATAAAATTATCGATAATTATATTACAAATGTAGGTCAAACATATAGAGCATGTACGGGAATACTTGTTGGTTTTACAAACGGAACAAAAGTCGAATATAATACAGTTAAAAACCTTCCATATACAGGAATTAGTGTAGGTTGGGGCTGGGGTTATAATGACTTCGATGAAAATAAAGAATTTATGCTTGGAAATAACAGTATTTCTTATAACTATGTTGAAAATGTGCTGACTGAGCCTGCTTTGATAGATGGAGGTGGAATCTATACACTTGGAAGACAAGATGGTTCAGTTATTATAGGTAATTATATTGATGGGGTTCATAACGAATATGGTGGAATTTATCTTGATGAAGGATCATACGGATTTACTATTACTGATAATGTTCTTACTAATTGTGTTCGTAACTGGCTTTATAAAGGTGATTGTAACTATATTTATGATAATTATGCAACTGAAGCCCAAGAACCAAATAGAGATGAACGTTTACCAATTGGCGATGACCCACAATATCGATTTGAAAATAATGATAAGTGGGATGACGTTGCAGTAGCGGCTATCAAGGCAGCAGCTGGTGTAAGGGTTAAACAAGAACCAGAAAATCCTGGAATAGATGATCCAGTAGTAGATAACCCTGAAACAAATAATCCCAATCCAGAAATTAATATTGATGAAAAGAAACCTATTGATAAAGATGTAAATAATATTGTTAAAACATCTGACGAAGCATTTGTAGAAATTTATGCGGGAATGGCTGTTATCGCATTATTAGCATTGAATGTGTTTAGAAAAAAGAATGTGAGTAAGCATGGAGGGTAAGACTCTCCATGTTTTTTAATAAATAACGAAAAACTTTAATTAACAAACGTTTTATAGTATAAATTAAAAAGCTTTATTATTTAAAGGTAATTTTAACATGAATTTTTTTAAAAATAGAGATAATAAATATTACAAATAAACATGAAAAGGCGAACTTAAAAAAAGTCTCTTTTTTTATCCTTGATTTGTGTATAATATATTATATAAAGGGGGTGATATTATGAGCTGTAGAGAAAATATGGAAGTTGATATTTTGTATAATTTATTGACTTATATTAACGCATCCTATAGCCAAGATATGTATTATACAATTTGTTATCAGGTATTGAATAATATTGAAAAAATACCTAGTATCAATATTAATGAATTAGCTGATTTGTGTTATACTTCTCCAGCGACAATTTCTCGTTTTTGTAAAGCTTTAAAATGTGATAATTTTGCTGAATTTAAAAAAGAAGTTCAAGCGGGGTTACAACAAGCAAGTCATGAAATAAAATTAGAACCAGAGGATTTAGTGGCAATTCACAAAGATCCCTCAAGATGTGTGGACATGGTTTATGATTTATCTATTGATTCTTTAATAACAAGTAAAAAATATGTTAATATTCATGAAATAGACCGATTATGTGATATTATATATGACGCTAAAAAATTACATTTTTTTGGTTTTCAGTTTAATAAAATTTTAGCTTCAGATATTCAATTTAAATTAGTAAAATTAGGCAAGTTTTCTTATGCCTTTGCTGATCGTGGAGACGACAGTCAACGAATTGAATTATTAGATGAAGATAGTGTTGCGATTGTGTTATCAGTAAGAGCTCGACCGATTCCCATTGGAGAGCTGGTCAAGTCAATTAAAAAACGTGGTGCTAAAGTTATTTTGATAACATTAAATGATAAAAGTGATGTAATTAAATTAGCAGATCATACATTTGTTGTTCATGGAAAAGAAAGCGATTTTACAGAATCATCTTTATCAGGAACAACAATTATCAAGACATATTTTGATTTATTATATGTTCGTTATGGATTATTATATCCAAGAAGGTAAGGGGGATAACTATGTATAGTTTTACAAATGATTATAGTGAAGGAGCACATCCTAAAATTTTGGAAGCGTTGTTGAAAACAAATTATGAACAATGTGATGGTTATGGATTAGATAAATATTGTTTAGAAGCAACAAATCTTTTAAAACAATTAGTAGAAAACAATAATATTGATGTACATTATCTTGTTGGTGGTACTCAAACAAACGCCACTTTTATTTCATCAGTATTAAAACCATATCAGGCTGTAATTGCAGCTAGCAGTGGGCATATCAATGTTCATGAAACTGGTGCCATTGAAGCAACAGGTCATAAAGTAATAACACGTGAACATCAGAATGGAAAATTAACAATTAAAATGATCAAGGATATAATCAATGAGCATATTGATGAACACATGGTCCAGCCTAAAATGGTGTATATTTCGCAAACGACTGAATATGGAAGTGTATACACATTAAATGAGCTAAAAGAAATCTATCAATTATGTAAGAAAAATAATTTATATTTATTTATTGATGGTGCTAGATTAGGTAGTGCATTAGCACTTGAAGGAACACCATCATTGAAAGATCTGGTTAAATATAGTGATGCTTTTTACATAGGTGGAACTAAAATGGGGGCTTTATGCGGAGAATGCTTGGTTATTATAAATGATGAGCTTAAAACAGATTTTAGATATAATATAAAACAGCGCGGAGCAATGTTAGCCAAAGGAAGATTATTAGGAGTTCAATTTAAAGAATTATTTAGTAATAATCTTTATTTAGAAATTGGTAAGTATGAAAATGCAATGGCAGATATTTTAAGAGCTGGACTTAAAGATTTTGATATGTATGTTGATTCTTTAAGTAACCAGATTTTTCCAATTTTACCAAAAGAATTAATTGAGAATTTGAAACAGGAATATTCTTTCATTGTAATGCATCAAGTTAACAAAGATTATTACTGTATTCGACTGGTTACTTCATGGGCAACAGAGAAAAAAATGGTAGATGATTTTGTAAAAAAAATCCACCAATTTATTGATAAATAGAGGTATATTATAACTTGTAATCAATAATAATAAGTAATATAATATTTATAGGATTATTTCCTATAATAAAAAGATTGGAGAAATTAAAATGAACAAAACTGAATTAATAGAAGCAATTGCTTCAAGCACAGAGATGACAAAAACTGATGTTGATAAAGTAGTAACTGCTTTTGTAGATGTTGTAACAGAAGCGTTGGTAAAAGGTGAAAAAGTATCTTTAAAAGGATTTGGAAATTTTGAAGTACGAGAAAGAGGAGAAAGAACAGGACGTAATCCAAGAACTGGTGAAACAATGACTATTGCTGCTAGCAAAGCACCAGCTTTCAAATCTAGTAGTGCTTTAAAGAATGCTGTAAATAAATAGATAAAATATAAAATGGTCTAATGACCATTTTTTAAATATTTTTTATAAAAATCAATTATATGTTACAAATAATCTAATAAATGAAAAATAGACTTATGAAGAAATATCATAAAATAAAGGATTATTAATGATATCAGCATCAATAGCTGGTGAGAGTGCAACTAGTCCAATATCTCCAGGAATACGATAACTAATTTTAGCAACTAGATAACCATCATGACTTTTGATAATACGATAACTGTAATTAACTTTAGAAATTTCTTTTTCTTGATGTAATTCATAAGACCCCTCAGTTGAAAATTCAACATAGAAATCATCAATAGAACCAGCTTTAACACTCAATGTTACACCATGAGTATTTACTATCACACCACTATCTCCTTCTATTTCCAGTTCCTTTTGATATGCTAAACCTGTAACTTCTACAAAATCTTTAGAGTCAGTTTTAATTTTAAATAAGTCATAAGTAGATTTATATGTATCATAAGAATTTTGATTATCTATCAATGAATGCATTTTGTTAACTAATTGTAATGCCTGTTCGCGCATTTGTTCATCTATTTCCTGTTGAACCTCTTTATCCTCTTTATAAGTTGTACAAAATAGTTCAGTTGAACTTGATTTGGTTGTAAAAACTGGAACAATTTCAATTGTACCATTACTTTTAATTAGCCCATCATCATTAATAATACAGTTTTTATTTAAAGCAATAATATATTTAACTGTATTCCCTTTAAATAATGTGACTGCTGTAGTTCCGAATTGTTCTATTTCAGATTGAGCAAATGTTTCTGTACCATATGTGTCTTTGATTGTAATGCATCCGTTTTCAATCTTTAAATAATATTTTTGATCATTATCATTTTTAGTAATCCAATTACCATTTAAACTGTTTAAAACAGAATAATATTGAATATTTCCATTACGATCACCATAAGTTGCAATATAAATCCCTTTAGTACCATCTGGCTTTTGATAACTTATATAATTACAATCACCATTAAGCCATCTTGTTGTAATTTTACCTGCTATATTTGAATCAAAGTTATTAGATTTTTTTGCAAAACATAAATAAGTATAATGATAATCAGCTATTTTTCCAGTTTCTTTATTTTGTTTTAAAATAAGTTTGGAAGAAAAATCAGGGGAAATAGAAAAATATGTTTTTTGAGATGACAGATTATCACTAATTAACCAGGTTGTAATGATTATAAAGAAACTTAAGCCACTAATGATAAGTGAACTTTTTAATGTGTTTTTTATTTTACTGATGATCTGGCATGTTAAGATTGATAGAATAACGGTTATAATTATTACATATTCCAATTGATTATAAATTATTTCAAAATCTAGCTTTTTTAATATTATTAAATACCCTAATTCAAGGCATGATAATAAGATACTTAAAACAGATAATATTATTTTTGTATTTATTATTCTTTTATCTAGTTTAGAAATATTACCAGTAATTGGACAGCTTAAATATTTGTTTATATATTGAAAATCATCATCATTTATAAATAGTTTTTCTTTATTATTAATAATAATATAGTATGTATCAGAACTAATTATCTGATGAAAGTGATTATATTTATAATTGGTTTCTTTGCCATCTTTTATGTATGTCAATTTTTCTTTATCATAGGTATACTGATATTCCCTTTCATCAAAGAATCTTGTTTTTAGGATTGGTAAAATAATGGGTATTACAAACAAACCAATACCTAAAATTATGATTAATAAACCAAATATATCTAAATGATGAGGATAATATTTATTTAATGAATAGACAGCATATCCTCCAGATATTAAAAGGCTAGTCAAAATATAGTGAATGTATAGCCAATACCTTTTTTGATACAGCTGTTGAATGCAACATTGTTTATATATTTTCTTTGTTATTTTAAAAGAATGAATTTTGTTAGTTTGTCTTTCAATAGTAAATATATTATCTTCACCATTTAATAGTTCATCAATACTAATTTCAAATATTTTTGCAATTTCTGGTAATATAGTTACATCTGGTAAATTAGTACCACGCTCCCATTTAGAAATCGCTTTATCTGTTATCGATAATATCTCTGCTAATTCTTTTTGGGTCAATCCTTTTTGTTTTCTTTTATATGCAATATATTTTCCAATTTTTATATTATCCATAATAAACTCCTTTTTATATACGGTAATTATATAATAACTAAGAATTAAAACAAGTTATCAATAGTTGATTAACTCGCTTACTGATAGAATTCATCGATAAATTAGGTAATAATTACGACGATTAATAAAAATAGTTTTCTTGGAACTTGTCGTATTGAAATTATTTAGTTTTGGACAATGATGATATATTAAAAATAATAGTAGGGAAATTTAGATGTGAAAGAAGAGTTAATGTCAGTAAATTATCTAGTTATTAATATTGTTTTAAATAATGTTTTTCTAAAATTTAAATTGTTTCATCAGATGTTTATGCGAAAGTATATTATCTACCAAAGATCAAGAAAATATACAAAATCTAATGATACTAAACTAGGGACATTATTGGCATAGGAATTTATATTGTAAAAGAAAAGCCAGAATACAATCTAGCCTTTCTTAGTTTCTAAAAATTTTACTTCTATTTCATAATTGCCATTAATTCCAGGAATAGCATTTAAATATTTTTTTATAGTACTTTGTGTTTTTGTAGCGGCTTCACTCAATATACCATTTTCAATTGCTTCTTCAGCTGCTGTTTCTTTTTGTTTTTCTGCAAATGTAGTATAGTCAGTTACTGAAATAGGATTGAAAACATTTTTAGTTTCATCATAAACTTCTACACTGCTTTCATCAATCTCATTGCTTAATATTTCAATTTCAGGAATAGAAATTATAATGGAATTATTTTCAACAGCCACATCAATTTTATCCATTTTAATTCCTGCTTTAAGTTTACCATCATATGTAATTAAAAAGCTTTTCTGAGTAAGAGGAATATCCCAACCATTAAATTTAAGATTATTAGAAAACTTACCAACTTTAGTATAGTTGTATGACATTGTGGCTAATTCTTCAATTTCCTGTAATTGTTGGGTTAAGCCAGTAGCAGTAATTTTTGGTTCGCTATTACTGTTTGCAAACCTTGTTCCCGCATAGAAAATCAGTACTGCTACTATTAAAATAGCTATTATACCACCAATTGCTTTTTTTGTTCTACCTAATGTATCTAGTATTTTCATATCATCACCTAAAAACATTATAACATAATTCGACAAAAATTTAATAAAATAAAAAAGACCAATTAGTAGAGTTATTAAGTTAAAATAATATTTTTTCTGGTTTTATATTTTTGAAGTAAAAAAGTGCTGTCTTAATACTGTATTTATCAGGATATAATAATAGACATATATCACATCTATAGTTAAAACATATAACAGTTTTTGATTTGTGCTGTTGTTTATAGTTGATCAAATAGATAAAATTTTTTTGACGTGTAATATTTTTGTTTAACTGTCTTTGGAATGTAAAGTATTCAAACCACTAGTGTATCTAAATTCTCGAAAGGTTGTCCTTCGTCCCAGTATCTATATATATAATAATTTTTTTAATCATCCACAAAAATTTCTTCTATATTAATTGTATCTGTGATTTTTGATCTTATGCTTATATAGTTAAACTCATACTGTAGATTATCATAGAACATAAAACCAGGATTTTTATCAACAAATGTCTATAAATAATAGTACCTGCATTTTTGTATCAATACTATTTTTTATCACTAATTCTATTGAAAAAGAGGAGTACATGAAAATGTACTCCTAAAAAATTATCAAGTTCTTAACTTAATGCAATGTCATTAAGTTAAGCATCAAAACTTGAAAAAGACTCTTTAACAAAAATTAAAGAGCTTTTTTTATTTTTGTTCAATTGACTATTGACAAACGGTGATAATCGTGTGGCTAG
>JAETPY010000064.1 GCA_021770925.1 Erysipelotrichaceae bacterium
TTTTTTGTGTGTAGTGTTGTATTCATAACTAACATTATACCAAAAAACACGGTTACCCGTGTTTTTTTTTTCGTTTTTTTGAAACTGAAATGAGTCATTAACTCGTTACAGCCTCTCAACTATTAATCCAACTCTTTTTTCTTTTTCTCCAGGTCTTGTTTGATTAAGATCAAAACATAGATCTTTAGCTTTGCTTCTTTGTTCAATTAAATATGTATCATTATTAGCATCATACCATAACCCCTGTTCCATCTTTTCTCTTTCATTCATAACCATCTCTCCTAATTTATAATATTTTTTAATATCAATTCTTAAAATACATGCTTTATAATTATCGATAAGTCCTTTCTGATAACCAAATAAAGACATTTATCTAATAATATACAAGCTCTTTTACAGTTAAAAAATTTAATACTTGTAAGTGTTTATCTAAAATTTCAATTTGATGAACTTTTATTTGGTTAAATAACAATTTATCATAATAACATAATATTAAAGTGTTATACTTTTCTTTAATAATTTCTAATAGCGCTGGTTTTAACAAATCTCTTACGTTTTCTAAATCTTCAAGTGTACAAAATTTATTATTATCTTGAACAACTGTCAAATCACCCTAATAAATCAACATCTAAGAATTATGCTGACACTCTTTAATTATATAATATCTCTCTAATATAATATCTCTCTAAGTTTTTATTTATTAAAATAAAAACTTAAACTATTATTATTGTAATAATTCTATAATCTTATTTATTGTATCTTTGTTAAGATATCTTTCTGACTTTTTATGCAAAACTTTATCCATTTCATTAATATTATCTAAAACATAATCACTATAAACTGGACTATTAGAATTTAATAAATAAACATATCCATTAATCCATATATCAATGCCATAATATCTTAAATAATTCCCTAAAATATAAATTTGTCTTTTTACTTGTTTTATAGGATTTCTAACTGTTTTTAAATAGACCTTGCCATCTCTAGTAAATTTATATTTATTCCACTCATAACTCTCTTCATCACCTTCTAATTCACCATTATAATTCTTCACTTCTATAATGAATAGTCCTCTTTTACTGATAATGACATTATCTAATTCTGTTTCTTTGCCCTCATAGGTAACACTTACATTTCTTAATAACACATCATTCTTATCTATCATTTGAGAAATTATTGATGCAGCTTTATTTTCTCCTATTTCTCCAGCAATTCTTTTTGATTTTATATCTCTGTTTTTTAGTTCAATTTTATTAATATTAAAAATCAAATATAGGATAATCAATAATACTAATAAAATCAAAATTATTACTTCCATTTTAACACCTACTTATATTTTCATTTTGTTTTCAAAAACCACTAATTATTTTAAACTTATGCAATAAAACAAGCATCAAAAATGCTTGTTTAAACCATATTAATAATCCAAATAACTCTTATTTGTTGTTTTCAAAATATATATTGTTTTAGTTCCCTGATTTTGAATATCATCTATAATTTCCTGATCAGTTATTGATTGAAGATATACATAAGCTGTGTCATTGTTGAAATATACAGCATAATTGCCATCAGGATCATTTCCTTGAATAATATTATAACAGCTATCTATTTTACGTTTTTCAAAGGTAACTGTTGCATTAAATTCAAATCCTTTTCTTTCAATATTATAGATGCCAAAATCAGCAGATGAAAAATCTTTGTTTATTTTTAAGAATGTTATTAAAGAAAATCCTTTTGCGTTAATTTCTATCTCTGAATAATAATCAGTAGTTGTTGATGTTTCTTCACTAATATAATCTAATGCTGAAATATCAAGATCTTTTGATAACTCTGGTAAATTAACAAAATCGTATTCACGGTAATCAAGATTAAATTCTTGTTGAAAATCATTAATTAAAGTAAGATATGCATCCATTGCTTCCTTTAATAAAGGAATATTATCATATGTTATTTCATTATCATTTCCAATCTTTAATTCTCCTTTTGCTTCATTACCATCATGATAATTTTCACTTTGATATTCTTCATAACTATAAGTGATTTCGTATTCGTGATATGATTCATCGACTGATTTGATTGTTACAGTATGATCATAACGTTTATTATTTTCGATTTGACTTTTTTTATAAATATATGAAATTGTTTTTTTATTATTCAGATTTTGTAAAGAGAGCATAGTTGTTTTAGTTAGATTTTCATCTTCAAAAATCTCACGAACTGTTAAAGATCTATGTTCATCGTCTTCAACTTGAGATTTATCCTGTACTCCAATTTGCCAATGTCCCTTATTATAATTATTATTTTCTAATTTATCCTCTAATATATTTATGGTAGCTGTCCAGAAATCGATATTTCTTTCTTTTTTATTACTACAGCCAGTTATACCTAATACCATTATCACAGATAATAATACTATTTTTTTTATTCTCATAATACCTAAACACCTCCTTGTATTATATTATAACTAGATATTATGAGATTAACAAGTTTACAAAATTTGTACAAATAATATTTTAATCAACATAACTTATGATTATTCTTGTTTTTCCACTAAAAGTAATTGCAGAACAATCAGCCGGAACTAAAATGTTTTCTGTATAACAAAAATCGATAATTTGATTATCATAAATTATTTGACAATCATTAGAAACATTAGTTAAGCAATAAAACGTTTCTCCATTTGGATAAATAATATATTCACCATCTATATCAACTAATTTTATTGTAAATTCTTTTCTTTGATATACTATTATTTCCTGCTGATTTTTAAATGGATACGAAAATTTTTGACCTTTATTTGAAAAATCAACGACATCAAAACACTTATTTAAATGAAGTTCCCTTTCATTACCGTTTGTATCTTTACGATGAAAGTCATAAAAACGATATGTTACATCACTATTTTGACTAATTTCTAAACCTAATAATCCACCACCAAAAGCATGCAGCTGCCCAGATTCGATACAAATAAAATCTCCTTCATTCATTTCAATTCTATTCACATAATTTTCAATCTTTTCATCTTTAACAGCTTGTTTAATAACTTGTATATCATTAGTAGTTGTTCCCGCAATTAAAGTACTTTTAGGATTTGACTTTAAAATATACCATGCTTCAACTTTTCCTTCATCATTTTCATATTTATGAGCATAATCGCTGTTTGGATGTACCTGAATCGATAATGATTCTTTAGCATCTAAAAATGAGATTCTCAACATTTGATTTCTTTCCTTTTTTCCTAAAATTTGTTTAGGATATAATTCTAGTAAATCTGATAAGGTTTGCCCTTTATATTCACCATTAGCAATAAGATTATCAGCATGTGGATGAGCACTAATTTCCCAACTTGTTCCAATTATTTCATTCTTACCGCGAATATTAGCAAAATTTCTGTCTCCCCAAACTGTTTCTACATAAATTGGTTCAAATTTAAATGGATACATATTCCTCATCAAATCCTTTCAAAATTGCAAATGATGAACTTGTCCCAATTCGAGTAGCTCCAGCTTCAATCATTTTTTTACATGTTGCCCAATCTCTTATTCCTCCTGCTGCTTTAACTTGAACATCACCAGCAGCTGCTTCTTTCATTAATATAACATCTTCTACTAATGCTCCACTAGTTCCAAAACCAGTACTAGTCTTAATAAAATCAGGTTTTACTATTCTAGCAATCTCAGCTAATTTTTTTATTTCATTTTTTTCTAAATAACAGTTTTCAAAAATCACTTTTGATAAAACATGATTTTTTTTACAAAGAGCTACGATACTTTCCATTTCCTTTTGGATATAATCCCAGTCTTTCATTTTAACTTTTCCAATATTTACTACATAATCGATTTCATCAGCACCATCAGCAATTGCCTTCTTTGTTTCTGCTAATTTTACTTCTAAAATAGTTTGGCCTAATGGAAATGAAATTGCCGCACCAACATGAACTGAAGAATCTTTTAACAGTTCTTTACAAAAGCGAACAGGAGCACTATTGACTGCTACCATAGCAGCATTAATTTCTTTTGCCTCTTTACATAATTTAATAAAATCTTCTTTAGTTGCATATGCTTTTAAAAAAGTATGATCAAACATTCCAGCTAATTGTTCTCTTGTTAAATCTTCAATTTTCATCTTTATTTTATCTAATCAACTTAGAAATTAATCCAAATCTGATTCCTTTCTATATTTTTTATTTAATAATCCCAAATTCTTGTAAACAATTTTTAATTGCCTGCTTAGTTGGATTAAAAATCAAACCAGCTTGAGCAGCTTTTGTAGTATCTAAGCGCAGATCTCGGGGATTATCTTTAGTATAATGGTTATCATCATTAATTAATCTATCTTTAATGAATTGATGATCAACCCCTAATAATTCCATAATATATTTTACTACATCATAACGACCTAAATCATTGACAGAACCAAAATGATATATTCCATATGGCAAAGAAAATAATTTTTCTAAATTAATACATATCTCTTTAACATCACTCATCCCCCGATATTCATAGTGTGTAGTTGTAATTATTTTACCTTGGATTAAACTTTGAACAGTATTCCACAAAATATTGCTTCCTAAAACACAATTTCTTTCTGGTAAACCAAACAGCCATGTAAATCGTACAATCCAGTATTCTTGAATAATAACAGGCAATTTTTTTTCTACTTCTAATTTATTTTCCCCATAAACAGTATTTGGGCAAGGCTTACTTTCTTCAGTATATGGTCCAGCTTCTTTTGAACCATTAAAAATTTGTTCAGTAGAAATAAAAACTAATTTAACATTAAATTTTTTACACGCTTTAGCAACATTTATTGCACCATCAACATTAACAGCTTTTGCCCTTTGAGGATGTTCAATACAATATTGTTGATTAGCAATTGCCGCTGCATGAATGACATAATCTGGTCTTTCTTTTAATAAATATTCATTGACCGCTTTTTCATTTGTTACATCTAATTCCTTTGATCCAGGCGTTAAAATTTGATACTTTCTTTCCCACATTTTTTGAAAGTGAGAACCAAAAAAACCTTTTCCACCTGTTATAATGATTTTTTTCATATCTGCACCCCTTTGTTATATTGTAATTACAATATAACATTAATTTTAAATAAAATCAATAACTAAAAAAATCTATCTCAAAGATAGATTTAATCATTCAATTGTAAATCAATCTGGAATTGAGCGATTGCTCCATTATATCTAGCAATTGAATATTCAACTGGTTTTTCATTTTTATCTTTTCCAATCGTTCGACTATATAATATTGGTTCTCCAGTTTCTATTTCTAAATAAGCAGCAACTTCTTTGCTGCTTTGGCTAGCTTTAATTATTCTTCTAACACTTTCTACTGGACGACCTATTTTTTTCATTGACTCATATAAAGATTCTTCTTCTAAATCATAAGAAAATAAATTTTTATAATTATCATATGGAAGATAAGTATCAATATAAACTAAAGGTATATTATCGCTGTAACGCAGTCTTGTTAAATGAATTAATTTATTTGTATTTAACACTTCACCAGCTTTTTGATCATTGCATATTTCAAACTGTAAAACTTTTGTTTTAACTTCCATATCCTCGGCACTTAACTCATTATAATAATTAGTTAATTCTGATAAAAACTTACTTAAAACTTTAGGTTTAGTAACTACTGTTCCTTTTGATCTCTTTCTTTGAATATATCCTTTAGTTGATAATTCTTTATATGCTTGACGAATTGTCGGTCTGCTAATTTTAAGAAGTTTTACAAGTTCATCTTCTGGGGGTAAACGGTCTCCTTCTACAAGTTTGTTTTCTTTAATTAGTTCTTCAATATAAGTATATAATTGATAATATAAAGGAATGGCTGAATTTTTATCAATAATACTACTTTTAAATAAATTATTCATCTTATCTACCTCCTATTGTTATTACAATTTTACTATATTTTGAATAATTAAACAAATTTAATCTAATAAATTCTTTTGTTTCATAACATGTTCAAATAAATGCATTCTTTGATCAAATGATTATACCAATAATTCAACATCACTTTCTTTAAGTAGCAATTCATCAAGATATTTTTCTAATTTTTATCATTATCTTTTGATTAAGGAGATAGTCTAAAAATTCTTTTACTACTTCACCGCTTATAAATGTATTAATAAAAAATTTCATATCAATTATTTCATTCAATCAATATTTTGAAGTAAGCTTAGTGCTTGTACTTCTACTAATATCAAAAATTGGACATAAGCTTTCCAAGTTAATATCTCTATATTTTGAATAATACCAAAAATATTAAAATAACGATCTTTATTTACAATAATAAAATCAGGCATAACCTTTTTTTGAAGATATTCTTTAATATATAGAACATGCTGTGACTCTAAAAGAGTAAAATATAAATAATAATCTACAGGTACTTGTTTTACTTTATCACATTGCTCAGTTAAAATATGATAAGTAGCAGCTTATTAAAAAAATGGTTACAATTTTACCATCTTCAAAACATATGTCATTGCCAATAATTATATTAGAAACAGCTGGTTTATTTCGAATCTTTTTTTACCAGTTCCTAAACCGTCCAAATTATATATGCCTACTTTCAAACATAATTTTCTTTAGATAAAGATAGTGCTTTTTTCATATGTTACACTTGTAATAATTTGCTAGAATTAACCTTTCTTGCATCTATGTAATAAATATCATCAGAATTATCCTTTTTACATATCAAGCAATAAACATCACCAGTTTTTTATGAAACGCCATGTATAAAAACAGGTACTTTATCAAGATAAGATTCATAGCATAAATCTACTAAATGACCATTTAACTTGGTTTTAGTGATTCCATTTCCCTTTTCAACTTATTTAATTTCTGCCATTGTTTGAGTTCAATAATAACGGCGTTTTCTCTTCCTGGGTTATTTTTACTACTAGCTATAAAATATATTCTTTTATTAGAATTAGAGACTTTATTTTCCAAAATTTTATACATATAACTGCATAGAATTCATCCATGATCGATATTCACTTAAAACAGTCTTTTTATTTTGCTTTTATGATATTATTTTTTATCAATTTTATCTGTGTATACATCCAATAAAAACTATAGTTTTATTTTTTGATAATCTTTCTTACTTTCACTTCTATTTAACAACATTTTTATAAGTATAACATGCTAAAAAATTGCAACAATGAAAAATATAATAAATTACTATTTATATCACAATTAGAAATAATATTTCTCTTTTGTATATATTCTTTTTTATCATATATATAAAATCCATATTTTTCATCAAAGATTTTCATGATTCAATACAAGATAAACTTATTCAAATTTAAACCTTTTAACATACATAATAATTTTATCATCAGTATACGCTAGCAATCTGCGCTATTTATTTTTTAGTAAAGGTGCTGCCTGTTGAAACCTTTAAAAGACTATTTTATTATAAGATGTATATTTGTATCCTTTTTTAGCTAATGCCAAACTATACCAACACTATCGAAATATTACAAAAACCAATATTATCAATCAATCTAATTTTAGATTCATTTTTCTATTTACAATAAAACTTAAATATTTTATCTCTATGGCAGTTTACTTTATAATAGTACTAGATCTTATTTAATATATAATCATAATATTAAAATATATTTTATAAAAATAGGGAATAACATTTGTCTTTTCCATGTTATTCCCCTTTTTATATAATTATTTAATTAATTGCAAAGTCTTAGTATCAGTTGAAAATTTATTTAAAAAATCATCATACCACTTTTTCATTTCCTGCATTTCAGCATATTGTTCAAGTGTTGGCGTTCCCTGCAAAATTGTATTATCACTATATTGATAAACAATTAATGTTTCTCCATTAGCTGAATAACCACATGTACCCTGACTTGGAATGTACATATACCCTGTCTTAGAGTCAAAATCAAATTCTGCATCTAAAACCATGCATAAATTATTCATAACAACTATTTGATAAGCCTCATTCGATTTAATAATTTGTCGACCAGTACCATCCTTTTCATAGCTATAACCATTTTTCTGAATCGTTTCCAATACTTTACTAGCTTCTGTTTTAGCATCTTTAATTAAATTAGTACGTGTTTCTTCATTAAAATATTTTACAGCCCATTGACCAAATAAATCGGCAGACAACCCTAAGCCTTCAAAATTTTCTTGATACTCCTCATAAGCCTCTTTTCGTCCTTTATCACTAAATTTTTCAAGATCATCTTCATCTACAACAAATTTACCATCTTTTAATTGAAGATATAGCCATTGACCGCCTACATCTTTATTTGGTGATACTTGAATACTTTTGATATCTTCAGCAGACAAAAGTTTGTTTACATAATAATCTTTTGGAGTTTCATCAATATCAAAAATCACACTAAAGTCCATATTAGCAAAACTAAACTTCCAAAATAATCCAATATTATCAAAACCATTATCTTTTAAATCATTTTCTTTAACAATTTTTTCAACGTCTTCAATTGTTTTAGCCATTTCAACCTTTTTACTGTTACCACATGCAGTTAAACCAAGACACATAATACAGACTAATAATACTTTAATAAATTTTTTCATCACAATATCCTTTCCCTATTTATCAATTAACTAATTATATTCATTTAAATTTAAATATAGTTTTTCAATAACAAAATTAATTATTTGATAATATATTATTTTACTACCATGTTTTTTTTTAAATAATTTCCCTTTATTTTTTACTCTAAAATCAATATTATATTATGATTTAATAATCCTGCAACCACCCTTTCTAATCTTGATACCGAACAACTCTAATATTATTATATCATTTTATTAGTCTAATACAATTATAATAATTATATAATTTATTAATTCCAATAATTTGCAATATTTTTTTCTTTTAATCCTTGACCTATAACAATTATAATTTCCTGCCCTACTTTAATTAGTTTAATAATAATATCATGATATGTTGCATTTAATTCAATCCATTCATTATTTGACAATTGCATAAATCCTTTGATTCTAAATACTTTTTTGCCAAGAAGAATCATTCGTTAACTTTTTAACTATATCATATAATTTCTCTTTAGATAAATGTATATTCATAAAATAAAAATGTGAATGTTTTACTTCGCTCAAAGTTTAACTTCACATTATCTTCAAACACATATCCACAAAATAATATATCATTGAAACATATTTGATCATATTATTCCAATTTTTATATATAATCTCATTTTTTAATTATCGCTTACATTGGACAGCTTTAATGCCTCATTTATATGATCAATTGTATTTTTAAAATCATCTTTTGATGCTTCATGACTTCTGCTTAAAATAACATAACCAGCATTAGCTATCTGTAATGCTAATAAATAATTAGATTCTTTAGATAAATTATTTTCTAATTTTACATCAACGATTGCCATAACATTACCAATTTCATACTATTTATCTAGTGGTTCTTCATAAAGAGCATCAAAAAATTCATCCACATCATAAATACCTGATGATTCTATTAAGATACGATCACAATCTAATAGCCCATTGAAATCAACTTAGTTTTTAATTTTCTTCGATGAGTTTCTTGGTCACATCTCCTGGATATCATCTCTAGTTTACATTTTTCTCCCATTCTATCTTGAAGAAGCATCATATCAACATTAACAGCTCCAAAGCCATTTTCTATGATACCTATTTTGTATTCTTTCTTAAATTTTGTATTTAAAAATATTTTTTGGTTTAAAGCCTTTTTTGTTATTTTTCAATTAAACATTATTATTCATTAATTCCTCGTATTTATTTTTAGTATTTTGTGAAAAATTAATCTTCTTTTTCAATCCATATTCATAAATAAATATCCAAGCATTAAAATCATCATAACTATCTACTATATCTAAAGCCCGACGAGCTGTTTCATTTTTAGAATTATTAATATGTTTAAAATAATAATCTAATCCTTTTTTTGTAAGACCACTGGACAAGGAAAAAATGAGTATTAATGTCGTTAGATTTTCAATTGATTTTTCAATGTAATATCTTCTATTGTCATATTTTTTTAATTTATTTAACTTTTCTTCTTGTTCGGCGACCATTTGTGTACAAATATCAACAATTATTTTTTGTTTATTTGGATCTTGAAAATGTTGATATAAAACATCCATCAAATAAATATCTAAACATTCACTACTAAGTGTAATATTTGTTGCACATAAAATCATTTTTTTCATCTTTTCTTTATCAATTGGTAATTGACACATATGATTGATTACATGTTCAAATAATTCTTCTTGTTTTATTCCCACAGAACGGAAAGGATCTTCAGATGAAAAAATATAAACCCCACATCCATAGCTCAACATATTATATAATTCCATTAAATAGTCCGTTGCTTTTTGATAATGTTCATGTAAGGAAGACAAAACTAGTAATTGATTTATAAATTGTTTGACCTGAAAACGCCACTTAGAACGCATTGGTTTAGGAATAACTTTATTTGGTATAAAATAATATCCTGCATAAGCACAATCTAAAAAATATTGAATTTGTTCAAATAGCTTTGGATAGTCAATAATCTCTTCTTTTTTAGGTTTTCCATTTCCCTCTAATATTGATGTTATCATAACATCAGCTTCTTCTTTTTTTGCTTTGGGAAGCATTTTGTATACTTCAACAAAAGCATCAACCATATATTTTGAATCTTTATAATTTAGTAACTCTCTTAATTCTTTAACCTTCATATTTCACCTATTTTTAATATTTTTTCAATAAAAAATCTATTATCCTTAAATAATTTATTGATTTATATTTTACAGCTGCCATTATTTATTATAAAATCAAAAATTTATTAATAAGATAATTTTAAGTATTTAAAATAATTTTCCAACATAATATATTTATGATCTTCTTAATTCATCCATCATAGTTCTTCTATTTTTATAAATATTTTTCCAATTATTAACAACTTCTCTCTTTTCTTATCCCCCTTCAAATGCCTATATCCTACGAAGATTATAAACCCATTTTTGATACCTTTTTCTACCTGCTGTATATCTAGTCAAAACATTAATTTCATCAACATATCTTTGAAGAATTATTTTAGGACGTAATTTTTTTAAATCATCTTCATATTTATAAAGAATATTTAACTCATTTATATTTAATACATTTTCCAATAAACGATCAAATAATTTTTCTTCTTGATATAACTTATCAACTTTTACATATTTAGATAAGACTATAAATATTTCTTCATGTACTTTAATCCATTCCGGCTGAGAAAATAAAGACTTTAATTCTTTAAAAATTTCAAGATTACCTGCATCTTCTAAATAATAATCAAACCCTCTACCATAGATATATTCCATAAATAAATTTTATCAATTCATATTTATTTTTCACTTTTAATTTTTAATAAAAGGCTTTTTTATTATATAATAATTATATGAAATATAGTTTATTTCTAAAATAATTATATTTATTTTTTAAAAACTATCTTAAAATAGTAGCATAAAAGTGTCATTTTTCAATGACACTTTCAAATAATTTTATATAAATACCATTATTTTAGATTACTAATTTTCTGTTATCACTGGTGCTGCTTCCATATCCTTTGGCAATACGAGATTAAGAATGATTGCCACAAGAAATACTACCGCCACACAATTTTCAGCAAAAATATTTTGAATCAGTTGTGGAAAAATATTAAATATCTCAGGAACCTGAGTAAAACCAATACCTGTACTTAAAGATAAGGCAGCTATAGTTATATTTCTTTGAGAATAACCACATTTACTAATCATCTGTAATCCACTTACGACAATAGTTCCAAACATCATAATCGTACAACCGCCTAATACAGCATCTGGCAAAGTTGCAAGAAGCACTCCAAATACGGGAAATACTCCTGCAAGAATCATAATTAAGGCTCCCAATGCAATTGTAAAACGATTAACTACTTTTGTCATTGCTACAAGCCCAACATTTTGGCTAAATGATGTAATTGGTAAACATCCAAAAACAGAAGATAAAGCACTAATAAAGCCATCACATGCAAGCGAACCAGAAATTTCTTTTGTAGCAGCATCTCGATTAAGGCCTGAAGTTGCTAATGCCGAAGTATCACCTATAGTTTCTGTAGCCGATACTAAAAAAATAAGCACTACAGATAAAATAGCATCAGCATTAAATTCAGGTTTAAATGGTATTATCGATGGTAAAGCAATAATGGAAGCATCTTTAAATCCCGAAAAATCTACTACTCCCATTAAAGCAGCAACAATATATCCTACTATTAATCCAAACAAGACCGATAACTGTTTCCAATACGATTTTGCAAAAATATTGAATATAATACAACAAAGTAATGTCACTGTTCCAAGAATCCAGTTAGCTGCAGATCCAAAATTACTACTTCCGCTACCCCCGCCAAAAGAAGCAGCCCCTACTGATAAAAGAGAAAATCCAATCGCAGTAACAACACTAGCTGATACAATTGGTGTAATCAGCTTAATCCAGTATTTCGCAAATAATCCTAAAATACCTTCAATAATCCCACCAACTAAAACTGCTCCAACAATTGCATTATATCCATATGTCGGTCCTAAATAACAAAAAACAGAAACAAACGTAAAACTAATTCCCATAACTATAGGTAATCCAGAACCTATTTTCCAAAATGGAAAGAGTTGAATCAAGGTTCCAATTCCAGCTATAACCATAGCACTTTGAATCAGCATAGCACTATCTTTTGAAGTGAGTCCACTGGCCCCTGCTACAATAATAATCGGTGCAATATTAGCTACGAACATTGCTAATATATGCTGTAAACCAAATGGAATTGCCTTACCGACTGGGACCTTTCCATCTAGTTTATAAATATTATCAATACTACCTGATTTATTATTCATAATATTTCATACCCTTCTTTTATATTTTACTTTCTAAAAATAATTTTTCCCGTTTTAGGATCCATACTTTCTACGATTGCAAGAGATTCTAAACGATATCCAAGATTTCTAATTACTCGTCCACCTGACTGGAATCCTTTTTCAATCGCAATTCCTATTCCTTCTACTGAAGCACCAGCCTGTGAAACAATAGAAATCAATCCTTGTAAAGCACAGCCGTTTGCTAGAAAGTCATCAATAATTAAAACATGGTCATCAGGACCTAAAAACTTTTTAGAAACAATAACCTGATTTTTACATTTATGGGTAAAAGATTCTACTTCAGCTATGTACATATCTCCTTCAATATTAATACTTTTAGATTTCTTAGCAAAAACAACAGGTGCATTAAAGTATTCTGATGCAATACAGGCAATTCCTATTCCTGATGCTTCGATAGTCAATATTTTATCAATATGCACATCAGCAAAACGTTTTTTCCACTCCTCTCCCATCTGCTTAAAAAGTTCAATATCCATCTGATGATTTAAAAAACTATCAACCTTAAGAACATTTCCTTCTTTTACGATGCCATCTTTTTGTATTCTTTCTTCTAAACAATTCATCCTTTTCCACCCCTTTAATATGTTCATAAATGCATAAAATATTAAATTCTTAAATTAACATTAAAAATAAAAAACAATTTCTTGATTGTATTTTATTATCTTCTGCTGCACAAAAAATAGTATCAAATTAACATTATCATTTCAATAATTTTCTATTTAAAACGACATAAATATATAAAATCATATGATATCAAATAACCCATTAAATAACATTATTTAATGAATCTAAAATAGTAATCTAATATTTTTTTATTCCATCTAAAATTTCTTTTTTAAACGCTCTTTTTCTTGTATGAATTTTAATATAATTATTAATAAATTCATTTACTGAATTTATTCTCCCTTTATTTTCTAATATTTCTCCTAAAACAATAATTTGATTAGCACATTTGTAATAACTTTTACGATATGAACCACCAACTATTACCTCTGTTCTTTGATCAATTTCATGAAAAAGCCATTTTAAACACTCTTCTTTAAAACTTTCATCTAATTGAAATTTACTTTTCCATTCCTGAAAATATTTTTCAAAAACAGCATGTTTAGATAAATTCACATTTAATCTGCTTTGCAAATCGCTCATAACATGCTGATCTGCATAATAAATACAGTCACTTTCTTTCAATAACATCAATAACAAAGGAATTATTGTTCCCTTCAAACTTAAACTCCAGCCAAGATATTCTTTATCATTAACACATTCTTGATAGATTTCTTTATAATCACCTAATAAAAAACGATATATTTTCACATTATGCTCATTTAAATAAACTTCTTTTAGTTCATTTGGAAATTCTTTTTCTATTTGATAGCAATTTGCTAAAAATCGATTTTTTATTTGTGAAATATTAGTATTTCCTGTATACAAACGCAAGCAGTGTAAAACAGTTGGCTTTGACAAAAATGCCACTTCATAAAAATATGGATCATCACTTTGAGCTTCAACTGCTACATCAGCAATGTCTGCTCGGATTGTTTTATATTCTGGTATTTTTTCAATGGCCTCTTTGGCAACTTGAATGCATAAATCATGATTACCTGACTCTAATGCTAGTTCACAATATTTTTTGTATAATGATGGATGTATTTTATATGTTTTTCTAGCATAATTTAATAATTCATCCTGACCACCTAAATAAAATGCTCCTTCAATTAAAAACTGATCTTCTTTGTCCCCAGGACGATAAAGAAGATATTCACAAATCTTCTTTATAAGTAATTGGATATTTTTAATTTCCTCTGAACTATACGCTAGGATATCATCAATATGTAAATCAGATCCCTTATATTTGCTATAGATATTAAATATAATCTCCGAATTTTCATTAATATTAATAGCACAATATAAATACGCAAGATAAAATTCTTTAATATCCATCTCAAGTAAATCATAATATATTAAATCTTCTAAATATAAGTAATCTAAATCACCTGTTTCATCATTAACATATAGTATCTTCATTTTTTTTAAATATGATAATAATGTGTAAGCTCTTTTATATTGTTTAGATAAAATAATTTCATAACATATTCTGATGCATTCTTCAATTTTAGGTAAAACTTTAAAAACATCTATATACCTTGGTGAATATTCCCAATCATGATAAATTTCATCATAATATTCTTCATCATGTTCATTTAAATAAATTTCTTCATTTTCTATTTTTTCAAACATTTTTAAATATTCATCTATATCATATGATATTTCTTTTGACGATGTATCTAAACTGTTTAAAAAATGTTCTCGATAATTACTATCTAATTGTCTTGCATATGCATAGATCCAGTTATCTTTATCTGTTTCATTCATACTAGATAATTTTTCTTTTACTAAAGTTACAAATTCTTTATAATCCATATTCACTACTGTTAAAAACCCAACTTTCCTTTCTTGATAATTATTTAAAAATCTGATTTTTTGTGTTTTGTACAACTTCTTTTAATTCATCTGGGAAATATTTTTCGTCCATCTCTAAAACCTTCTTTCCTAACTGATAAATAAGTTCTTTTGATGTTGAAACCTGTTCAATTTGATAAAAGTCTTTTACTTCCTGACTACAAATCAAATTTTCTTGTCTCATTTGATTAATTAAACAAAGCCCTTCTAAAGATTTTACTCGACTTAATGCTACATACAATTGTCCACAATCAAAAGAGTAAGGGATCAAATTGATCTTTTCATAAGTTTGTCCTTGACTTTTGTGCATTGTTATCGCGTAAGCTAATTTTAAAGGAATCTGTGAAAATGATCCAACTTTCTTTTTTCTTAATTTATGATCTTCGATTTCATCATCAATACTTTTAGCAAGAACATAATCTTCTATTACCCATTCATGATAACCAAATTCTATTTTTAAATTATTTGCATCTAAACAAACTGTTACACTTTTTTCATTAAGTTCTTCAATCACACCAAATGATCCATTTTGATAAAAATTTTCTTCAGAATCATTGATAAGTACCATTACCCTGGCTCCTGCTTTTAAACGTAACTCATCCTCTGTAGGTTTATCATAACTTTTAACATCACCACTTATTATTGATTTGTAAATTTTTGCTCGAGAAGAAATTTTATTTAACCTTTCATGATTAATATTATTAGCCACCTTATTAGTTGCTGTTAAAATAATGCCATCATCTATCTTTTGATGTTTTGCGTGTTGATTAAAATATGCAATACCAGAGACATCACCAATCCGAATTTTATTAAGTTCACGAATAAATTCAGGATCATTCTGTCTAATAACCTCTTTTAACTCAATCATATAAAAATCTAAATCCTGCCAGTTTGTAGACTCAAAAGCGTATCCTTTATTATATTTAGGATATAGCTCTTTTAAAACTTTTTTATCATTAGGCGTTGTAACAGGTGGTAATTGAAAAAAATCACCAACAACAATTATTTGTTTTCTTGATAAAGACTGCTCTTCAGCTTTCATTATTGTCCTTACAACAAAATCAAATAAATCAATACGGCACATACTAATTTCATCAATAATGATAATATCACTCTCTTTTACAACCTGCGGAACTTTTTTTATATTATGAATAACCTGTGGCTCTGGTGATGCCTGAAAACAGCGATGAATAGTTACGCCTTTAACATTAATTGCAGCAATCCCTGTTGGTGCACAAACTAAAACATTTTTACCCTGTTTTTCTACTGTTTCAATAAACTGATTGAGCACAAATGATTTACCAGTTCCAGCACCACCAGTTAAAAAAATATTTTTTCCTGAAAGTAAATGATTATATGCCTGCTTTTGATCAGTAGTTAATGAGTGATTATCTTGTTTTAATCGTGTTGTTGATTTAGATAGCTTGGGTTGCTGTTCAATTTTTATTTTATTTTCCTCACTAAGATATCTTTTTGCATCTTCTACTAAAATAAAACTTTTGTATTGGGCTCCTTGATATTTATCTACTTGTTTCTTACATTCTTCCCATGAATGATATATGCCTGTTTTTCTTCCTTTTTTTACAGCATAATATTTTTTCATAATAGTCGTACACTCCTCTCTAACAATAAAACAAAAAATAATCATTTAGCATTTCTTTTATATTCACGAATAATTCATCATATTATAATGTATGAAACTATCCAGCCCCATTTCTAATAGCATAAGATAATAATTTATTACATTGTCTCATTTCATCACTTATTTAACAAGCAATTTATTAAATTTGATTATTTCTACTATGATTCATACTATTTTATTAGATATGCTTCATTAACTCATAAACAATTTGCTGATCATTTATCCTTATCATATTATCTTCTATTTTAGTATTTAACTCAAGTTTCGCACTTGAAAAAGTACACTGGTTATCATGAGACTTCTTGAAAAGAAACTGGAATACAAATATTCTGTAGATAATATCATTGAATCGATGAAAAACTATCAATGTATCAATATTGATAAGAATATATATCAG
>JAETPY010000065.1 GCA_021770925.1 Erysipelotrichaceae bacterium
TCAAGAAATCTAACAACTCTCCTCAAACAGAATAACCTTCCATTTGGGGAAAGGGGCTTTATGCACTTTTTTAGGTAAAACATTTATTTCCATTCTTATTTTTTATTCAGATTATTACTCCTCATCTATAAATATTTGTTATATAGTATAATATATCATAATTTGTAATTATTAATAATTAATGGTAGCATAATTTTGAAAAAGAGGAGGTAATTGAATGAATAATAAAAATAATCGTTCAACTTTATGGCAATTGTTTTGCTCAATGTTTATGCTAAGTGCTTGTACATTCGGTGGAGGGTTTGTAATTGTATCATTGATGAAAAAAGAATTTGTTGAAAAATTAAATTGGTTGCAGGAAGATGAAATGTTAGATGTTACTGCTATTGCTCAATCTTCACCAGGACCTATTCCAGTTAATGCTTCGGTAATTATTGGGTATCGTATTGGGGGTGTAGTTGGAGCATTAACAGCAGTTTTAGGAACGATAATTCCACCAATGATTATTATATCCATTATTGCAGTTTTTTATAAACAGTTCAGGTCGAATCCTATTATAGCTATTGCATTGCAGGTTATGAGAGCAGGGGTGGCAGCAGTTATTTTTGATGTTGTTTTAAATTTGGCTAAAAATGTTTATTCAACAAAAAGAATTTTATATATTTTTTTGATGGTGGCAGCATTTTTTTGTACAGTGGTATTAGATATGAGTGCAATGTTAATTATTGTTGCTTGTCTTGGAATTGGAATAGCTGATTTATGTAATGAAATATTTAAAAGTAAAAATAATTTAGAAAAGGGTGAAATTTAATGATACTATTTAAATTGTTTATTAGTTTTATTCAAGTTGGTTTATTTTCGGTTGGCGGAGGTTATGCTGCAATTCCGTTAATTCAAAATCAAATTGTTAATGTTCGTGCATTAATGTCAATGGCTGAGTTTACGGATTTAATTACTATTGCTGAGATGACTCCAGGGCCAATTTCAATAAATTCTGCAACTTTTGTAGGAACTCGTTTAGCAGGACCAGTTGGGACAGTTATATGTACACTAGGGTGTATTATTCCATCGTTTTTTATTTGTCTTTTATTGGCACATTTTTATTATAAATATCGTGATTTTAGTGGTGTTCAAAAAGTATTATCAGCTTTAAGACCTGCAGTAGTTGCTTTGGTTGCTTCAGCAGGATTATCTATTTTGATATTAGGTTTATTTAATTCAGATATGTCATCTATACAATTGGATCAATTTCGATTTATAGAGTTTATTTTATTTATAGGGGCATTGTTTTTGTTAAGAAAGTATAAAATAAATGCTATTTCAATTATATTTGGCACTGGTATTATTGGTACTTTGATATATTTGCCTTTAATACTTTAAAGTATATTATGTTATAGCTCGTGTTTTAAGTTTTGGTGTTAAAAAGATAAAAGTGATATATATCTAGATATTTATAAATGGGGTTAAAAGATGTAATAAATATCATATAAATCTCAAATTTGTCTCAAATTTGTTTTATACAATTATTGATTTTGGGGATAAAAATTAATTAATATTTGTTATTTTATAAATATATAGTTAAATATTTAGTTAAAATAGAAAATATTTGGCTTTTTATAAAACAAGATCATGTTAAATACTGATGAAGGCAAGATTGACAAAAATTGGGCAAAATGATAATATAAATACATAGAAATGCAAGCAAAATAACCATATTAAAAATGTACCAGTCAATGGTGCATTTTTGTTTTTCTAATAATTTATTAAAGGAGGCAAAATGATATTTATGAAAATAACAGAATTGAAAAGGAAAAAGATTACAATAAGTGGATGTATATTGTTTGTAATTTTAATGTTAATTATGATTATGATTTTGATTTTGGTAAAATCTAAATCGGAATTATTAATATTAAAAAGAAATGTAGTTATTGTAGAGTATGGTCAACCTATTTCGACAGATCCTAAGGATTACTTAAATCTCAATGAGTTAGATAAAAAAAAGAAAAAAGATATTTTAAAAAATATTAGATTTGAGTCTAATATAAATAATGAAGTTGAAACTATTACAAATCTTGATGGTACAACAAGTGAAAAAGATAAAGGATATGCGGCTGTAGGAAGCTATATAATAACTTTAAGTTATAAAGGTGAAAGTAAATCACTGAAGGTTAGGGTAAAAGACACAATCGCTCCAGAGTTGACCGTTCCTGAAAGAATAGAAATTATTCAAGGAACAGATTTAACAGCATATGATTTTAAATCATTAATGACTGCTGCAGATTTAGCAGTTATGTCAGATTTTACTTTTGATATAAGTCGTGTGGACGTTAATGTATTAGGTGAATATATAGCTAAAGTTTCTATTGAAGATGCAAGTAAAAACAAAACAGAGAAAGAGTTTAAGATTGTAATAATTACTGCTCCTTCAAAAGATGAAGAGGTTGTCCAGGAAGTTGTTATAAATGAAGATGGTACAAAGAGCGTAAAAGCAGTAACTAAGAAAAAGGATACTAGTCAATCTTCTAGCAGCATTAATAACAATTCTCCAGCTAAACCAGCTAGTGGTAACTCGCCATCAAGCGGTAGTTCAAATAAGGTATCAGATAGCAGTAATATAAATGAGGGTTTTGAAAATGCGGGATCATCAGAAAGTAGTTCAGGTAGTACAACAACAAAAAAATACATTGAAGTTTCATGGTCCTATAAATTAGGTGCTAGTACAATGAATGACTCATGGGTTGGAAGTGAAGATAAATGGTCAGATAGTTTGGTTTTTTTACCTAAGGATGCCTATGATTATACAGGAACTAGTAAGAGATACATAACATATGAAGAGTATAAATATATAACAGGATCTTAATAAATAGATAATAGCACTCGAAAACAAGAGTGCTTTTTCTATATAAAAATAAGAAATGAGGAAAGATAATGTTTAGGTGTAGAGAGCCGTGTCAGGTAAGCGGCTATAATTTATATTTATTTAATGAAAAGAAATAACAGGTAACTGAAAGGTTGCTTTTTCTATATAGAAAAATAGAAGGGCATTTAATTGATTAAAAATTAAATGAAAGGTAGAAAAATGAAAAGAATTATAAATCGTTGGAAGCAGTTAATTATCATTGTTGCGATGATTTTTAGTGTTATAAATACAAATTTATATACTGTTAATGCGGCTAATAATGATGCAATTTTTACTTGGGGTGAAGAAATTATGTATCCCAGCTGGCTTGGCAACTGGAGCACTAAAATGTGTTATATTAATGGGGAAATTGCTTACTGTCTAGAGGCTTCTAAAGAAACCCCGCCAGAGAATCTCAACGCAGCTTATGTAATTGAAAATAATGAAGCACTGCTTAAAGTGTTGTATTATGGTTATGGTGGACCAGGAGATGTATTTAAAGATGATACAGTATCATCGGATAAAGAAAAGTATTTGTTTACACATATTATGGCTAGTTATGCATATAGTGGAGACCTGTATGGTGGAAATACCTGGGATTATTTAACTAGTATTGGTGTTGGTTTGAAAACAAGATATGATCAAATCCAGTCTATGCCTCTGCCTTCAAATAATCTTTATTTTAATGGACAGGCAAATCCAACTTTTGTGACTTATTATGAAAATGGAATTCAACGAACTGAAGATATTACATTAGATACTAATGAATCAGCTTCTGTTTATATTCCTTTGCAAAATGGTGTAGAATTACACAATGTAACAAAAGGTACAGTCAATACGGGAATTGTATCTGTAAATGGTGGAGATACTTTTTATTTAAGTGCTCCGATGAAAGCGTTAGAAGATTATTCGAGCGGTCCGTTAAGTGGGAAAGGGTTGTTAAAATATGCTTCTCTTGTCATTAGAGGCAATGTAACATATCAGTCAGAAGGAACTTTATCCAAAACACAAGATCCTAGAACTATACAGTTAAACGTAAACTGGTTAAAAGTTGGTTCTTTAGAACTTACTAAAACTAATACAAATAAAGATTTGGTTGATGGGGCTGTCTTTAATTTGAAATCAGCATCTTTTGATGGTTATGATGAAAATATTACAGTTGCTGATGGTAAGATCAAAGTTGATAATTTGCTTGCTGGTACTTATAGACTAAAGGAAATATCTGCTCCTGATGGTTATCTGCTTGATGAAACAGAATACGAAATTACTATCAATGTTGGTGAAACAACTGCTGTTGCAGTTGAAAATAATGAGCCTACTGGTTCTATTTCACTAACAAAGGAAATCAATACGGATTTAACTGATGGTAAATTGGGTGATGCTTATTTACAGGGCAATGAGTATAAACTTATTGCCAGAGAAAATATTACTAATAAAGCAGGGACTATTACTTATTTTAATAAAGGTGATGTAGTTGATACAAAAATAACTAATAATGAGGGTAAACTAATTTTTGATGATCTGCATGTTGGTAAATATTATATTGAAGAATCTAAGTCTAATGAAACATTAGTATTAAATTCTAAAGACATTAATGTTGATATTGAATACGAAGGACAAATGGTTTCTAAAGTTTTGCGTTCTACCAATACTGATAATCGGGTAAATATGCAAAAGATCCAGATTCATAAATCAGGTGAAAAAGACGGTATAAGCGGTCTTGTTAAAGGACTGCAGGGGGCTGAATTTACTTTCCGTTTAAAGTCTGAAGTAGATAGAGTAGGCTGGGATAATGCTGAAGTATATGATGTTATTACTACTGATGAAGATGGTCGGGCTAATACTAAGTATCTGCCTTATGGCAAATATCTAGTTCGTGAAACAAAAACACCTAAGGATTATATTACGGCACCTGATTTTATAGTATCAGTGACCAAGGATTATAGCGAGTATGCAGATATTGCCCAAATTAAAATAATTGATGTTAATAATCGCCCTTATACAACTCAGTTAAAGCTTGTTAAAAAGGATCTAGACAGTGGTAAAACAGTTACTTTAAACAGTGCAACGTTTAAGGTTAAAGCTAGAGAAGATATTGTTTCTAATGGTAAGATTATTTATAAAGCAGGAGAAACGGTTAAGCAAAAAGTTAGTGGTAAGACTTATGACAGTTTTACAACATCTGCAAATAATGTAGTAGTACCAGCGGGATCATTTAATATTGAGAATGATAAAGGTACAATAGTTTTACCGTGGCAGTTAGATGCAGGTAAATACTATATTGATGAAATAAAGACACCAACAGGTTATTTATCACTAGAAAATAGAGTTGAATTTGATGTTGAAAATATTAGAGACTATGATAAAGATTCAGATGGTGATTCAATTCTTGAGGTAGTTATTAAAAATGATAAGCCAACAGGTACTTTAAAAGTATTAAAATCAGTAGAATTAAATAAAGAAGCTGAAAAATCATTTGTTGATGTAAATGATTTAAGTAAAATTAGATTCAAATTAACGGCTAAAGAAAACATTTTAGATATGGCTGATGGGAGCATTATTTATGCCAAAGATGCTCTTGTAGGTGAATATAATTTAACAAAAGATGGAAAGTTAACAATAACAGATTTACCAATGGGGGTCTATGAATTACAGGAAATTAGTACTTTAGATGGTCTTGTTTTGGATAAGACTAAGCATGAAGTCAAATTTGAACAAACAGATTTAACTACAAAGGAATATGCAGTATCACATAATCTTGTAAATAAACCTACGTTAGTAAGGTTGATTAAAACCGAGATAACAGGTGAGGAAGAATTGTCTGGGGCATTAATGAGTGTTTTGGATAAAGAGGGAAATGTGATAGATAGCTGGATATCTGGAAATAAACCTCATCTAATTGAGGGGTTAAGAATTAATGAAACCTATATTTTAAAAGAAGACTTGGCCCCGTTTGGTTATGTACAAGCTAATGAAATTGAATTTACTGTAGAAGATGATAATAAGGATCAAATTGTTGAAATGATAGATAATCAGGTTTGTGCTGTTAAAAAAGATGAAGAGGGTAATTTATTAAAAGGAGCTAAGCTTCAAGTTATTAATAATAAGACGAATGAAATTATTGATGAATGGATCAGTGGCAGACATATTTTTGATATAAGTGAAGAAATGAAGTCACTTTTACAAAAGGGAGAGACCATAAGCGATATGTATATTGATGATGAAGATTCATCAGTATTATATAGAATCAAACCAGATAAAGATACCAAAGATTATGCATTAATGCTGCAGTCTAATGGTGAAACAAAATATTATCATATCGATGTTGAAGGAAATGAAACAAATCATTTAGTAAGTGGATTAAACCAAAATGATGGGTATTCGCTTAAGGAAGTTGAAGCCCCAAAAGGCTATGCCACTGCAGCTAATCAGGATTTTAAAGTTGAAAATAAAGATATTGTATTAACAATGGTAGATGAAATAACGAAAGTAGAGATTTCTAAAATAGATATTACAAATTCTCAGAATTTGCCTGGAGCATATTTAAAGTTAGAAGATATAACAACAGGTGAAGCGGTTTGGGTAGAAGATTGGATTTCTGGTGATGAAGCTCATTTAATTAAAGGATTATTTGTAGGGCATAGATATCGACTTACAGAAAAGGCTGCTCCTAAAGGTTATCAGGTTGCTCAAGCTGTTGAGTTTACAGTTAAAGATACAGGTGATATTCAAAGAATTGAAATAATTGATGAATTATTGTTACCGCCTGAAACAGGAGATGCAATGAATGTAGATATAACTGCTCAAATATGTATGTTGATAAGTATTAATATTATATTTTTAGAAGTCTATATTTATTTGAAAAAAAGAAATTATGTGTAGAAAATGGAGCCTTTTCGGCTCCGATTTTTTTTTATAATATTTATCGTGGTTATTATCCATTAATAAGGATTTAGGAAAGTTTAAAATAAGTATTATATTTTTTTAAATCAATTTAGAATAAGAATTATTTTGTTACTATTTATGGACATAATAGTAATACTTATTTAAGAATAAGATTATAAGGATTGATGGGACCAGGTATTACTTCTAGATATTCGTTTTTTAAAAAAATATTGATAATGCTGCATAATTCATCTATATTTGTACTCTTACCTGTGCATTGTAGATAAAGACTTTGACTGCCGCAAGTATCACAAAGCTTTAAAGTGTAATCATAATTTTTTTGTTTTAATAGATCGTTAATATTTTGAACTTGAAAAATTGAAATAGTTTTCACTTTATTATCTCCTCGTTTTACTAAAATAATGTTATAATTTTAATATAGATATGTCAAGGAGGACAAATGATGACAGATTTAGAAATTGAAAAGGCAACTAAACTGGCTCATGCGTTAGTTGTTTATGAAGAAAGTGAACAAAGTGATATTAAGGCAGGTGATAATAGATTTGATGCTTTATGGCAGAGTATCTATGATGTTTGTTCATTGGTTCATTTTGGGATTTTAGACGAGCTGTTAAGCGAGGAAGAATATTTAAAAGGGGTAAACTGGTTAAAGCAGTATCAATATTTAACAAAAGATTATCAGGAAAAAGAACTAGAATTATAAAAGCTTATGAAGTTCATAATAAGATGGGAAGTAATGATTTTATAAGAGAAGAGTACTGTTATTAAGAGTAGGATAGGGCTATTAGAATATAAAAACAAATTAAGATAAAATTTAAAAATATACTTGATTTGGGAAGGGTAGAAGATAATGAAAAATTACTTAATTGTTACCGATACGACTAGTGCAATGAATGGAGAACAGGCAAAAGAATATGGTATTGAACTAGTTTCTTTGAGTGTGCTTATTGATGGAAATGAGTATAAAGATCAGATTGATATTAAAACAGAGCAGTTGTATCAAAAATTAAAGGAAGGGTATCTTCCAACTACTTCGCAACCTAATACAGGATATTTGCATGAATTGATGGAAAAGTGGAAAGCTAAAAATTATGATGCAATTATTGTTATTACTTGTAGTAGTGATTTAAGTGGTACATGGAGTGGTTTTAACTTAGTTAAAAATCAGTTAGAAATGAATAATATGTATATTTATGATAGCCGTCAAATTGGGGCTCCTGTTATGGATATGGCAATAACAGCAAAAAAGATGGCGAATCAGGGATATGATGTAAATGATATTTTTACAATGCTGGAAATGAAAACTAGAGAGAGTTTTTCATTTTTATATCCTAAAGATTTTAAACAGTTAGCACGTAGTGGCCGCTTATCACCTGTAGCTGCTAAAATGGCCTCAATATTAAAGGTGAAAGCACTATTATATTTAAAAGAAGATGGGACTTGTGTAGATAAATATTCAATGAGTCGAACGGAAACAAAAATAGTTAAAATGATAATCGATAAATTAAAAAAAGCAGGAGTAAATGGAGAGGATTATAGTTTGTACATATCTCATGGTGACAATGAGGATTCTGCTATAAAGGCAAAGAAATTATTGCAGGATATTTTTCCTAATATTGAAGTAATAGTAAATAAATTACCTGCAGTATTAACATGTCATGGAGGGCTTGGATGTATAGCTTTACATTATGTGCATAAGATGAAATAGGTGAGAAAATGAAAATAGTTGATATGCATTGTGATACCATCTTAAGAATATATGATGAAGGTGGGAGTTTATTAGAGAATGATTTTAATATTGATTTAAAAAAAATGTTAAAAGGAGATTATTTATTGCAAAATTTTGCAATGTTTGTAAATCTTAGAGATGCTGCAGATCCTTTAATAAAAGCACAACAATTAATAGATTTATATTATCGTGAAATTGATAAGTATAAAGATTTAATTAGCCCCGTATTTAGTTATGATGATATTATTAGTAATTATGATAAAGGAATAATGTCAGCGATGTTAACCCTTGAAGAAGGTGCAGTAGTAAATAATGATTTAGCGGTACTTCGAAACTATTATCGTTTAGGAGTTAGGATGATTACTTTAACTTGGAATTATCCTAATGGGATAGGATATCCTAATTTGGCAGGTACAAAAGAATATCAAGATTTGTATCGTATCAATGACCATGATGGGTTAACTGATTTTGGAATTGAATATATTAAAGAAATGGAACGTCTAGGAATAATTATTGATGTTTCTCATTTAGGTGATGCTGGTTTTTATGATGTTCTAAAATATACAACTAAACCATTTGTAGCATCACATAGTAATGCTCGTAGTGTTTGTGGTGTTGCTCGAAATATGTCGGATGACATGATTAGACAGTTAGCTAAACGTAATGGGGTTATGGGAATAAATTTTTGTGGCGATTTTTTAAGACCTTCATCTAGTGGTGGAGCACGTTCGTGTATAGAAGATATGGTAAAACATATTTTGTATATTAAAGATCTAGTAGGGATCGATTATATTGGTTTAGGAAGTGATTTTGATGGAATTAGTCAAAATCTTGAGATAAAGGATGCTTCAATGATGCCATTGTTAGAAAAGGCATTATTAGAAGCAGGCTTGACGGTTGAAGAAGTTGAAAAAGTATTTTATAAAAATGTATTACGATTATATAAAGAGGTTTTACGTTAACATGACGATTCGTCATGTTTTTTCTATTGAGTTAATGTGTAATTTATTACATATTAACTAATTTTTTTACTGTATTTGCTGTGCGAATCGTAATTTTATCACTTATATTTGAAGTGGCGGTTTTTGACCACCAATTTGTTTTTTGATAATTTTTACGACTAAAAGACCAAAAAATAGAATTTTTATAATTATATACTCTTTCATATTCTTCTTTAGGATTTCCGATTTCATTTAAAAGTTCATTATAAGATAAAGAAGGAAACATAAAAATAAGATTATCATATATCTCTTTATTCTTATTTCCCCACCAGTCGGGAGCATTATCTAAGATATTTTTTATTTCTTTTTGTAAAAAAATAAGAACAGGTATATCCAATTTGAATTTATTTTTTATCATTGATTCTATTGTATTTGTAAGAACATTTAGATCATCTATATCACTTAAAAAGATAACATTACCACTATTAAGATATGTTGATACTTCTATAAATCCTAGTTCTATAAAATTTGCTTTTAATTCAGACATAGATATCTTATTTTTCCCGCTTACGTTTATTCCCCTTAATAATGCAATATATTTTTTCATATAACAATTTCACCTCTAATAATTTTTATTTATATTTTCTGTTTTTACATTAGTTATGATAAAGATCTTTTTACTTTTCAGAATTTTATTGCTATCATCATATTTTCTTATTTGATTTTCAAATCTTGTTTGTAAAAAACATAATAAAGAATATTAATATGATAACATATTTATTTTATCGATACATAAATATATTGATAACAATTTAAATACTGGTTACTTGTTATTAGTATATTTTATTGCATAAGGATCTAATTGTTAGATAATATTTTAAAATATACGACCAAACTATTTTAATTAGATATTCAAAAGTTGTTTGTTTAATAAAAAATATTTTTTATTGAATATGTAAACATGCTTACATATTTTGATTTTATATATAGCTTTTAATCGATATAAATTCAATATTTTTTTAATTCGTCTTTTTTATATAAAAATAGTAGGTTATAAAATTTGGAAAAAATAATTACGAAAGCTACAAATTGTAAGAAATTATGAATGATATTATACTAAAATTAGATAATAATTAAGGAGAAAGAATATGGAAAGAATGGAACGGAGATTATTTAAGATTTTTATTAGTGCTGTATTGGGATATTCAACAATTATTACTAGTTTTCCAGGATTATATGCGCAGAGTCAAACTACTAATAGTGATGAAGAAATTACTTTATGGCAGGAAAGTTTTGAAGGGTCACAGGATGAGTTTATAAATTCATTAGTGGATGAAGACAAGGGAAGTAAAAATGTAAATCGAATTCAAGATGAAACAACACTTGAAGGTGATATTATGAGGTTTTTGGATTTGGGATCAATAGAAGCTTCAAAGCCACATAATTCAACCGAAATTGTTGATAATCTATTTGATGGAACGACGGTGTCAAAGTTTTTAACAAATGCAAATGTGCCTAGCTTAGATAATCCGATTTGGGTAAAATTTGCTTTAAGTCAGGGAATATCTATTAGTCGTTATCAGATAGCTAGTGCAAATGATTTTGAAAGTAGAGATCCAGCGTCATGGAAATTATATGGTTCAATAGATGGGATAACATATGATCTTATTGACGAGCAAAATGACATTATTTTTAATGATAGATATGAAAGAAAGACTTTCGATTTAGCTGGGGTTACAAATAAATATCAATATTATCGACTTGATATTACAAAAAATCGTGGAAATGGGGAAATGACCCAGTTTTCAGAAATTGTTTTAGGTAGTGATGAAGAATTTTTGGAAGAAAATGAACAAGAAGGTATGACGACAAAGATCGTTGGAGGGCCAATTTCAGCCTGGGTCGGAGCCCAGGGTGTAGGCTGGAGTGGTGATAAATCATTAGAAGTTAGTGGAATTCATTATGGAAAAGAACGTGGATATTCATATAATAAACTTTATGATTTAAGTAATCAAAATATTGTTGTCACAAAAGATACAAAGCTGGAATATATGATTTTTCCAGATTTGATTGATGAAGCTGATTATGATTATAACTATACTCAGATGCATATGGCAGTAGATATAAAATTTACTGATGGTACATATTTGAGTGATTTAAAGGCTTTAGATGACCACGAAAATGTACTTGCTCCAATGGAACAAGGTGATAGTCGAACTTTGGTAACTAGACAATGGAACCATGTAAGTGGAAATATTGGCAGTGTTGCTTTAGGTAAGAAAGTTGATAGTGTTTTAATTGGTTATGATAATGATAAAAATGATCAGTTCCCAGAAGATCGTGATTATCGAGCATTTCGTAGTTATTTAGATGATATACGTATTTATCAAGCAAGTGATCCTGTGTATGAGCATTTAGCTGATTATGTAAATATATTACGAGGAACTAATGATTCACCTGATTTCTCTCGGGGATTAAATGTTCCAGCTGTTACTTTACCACATAGCTTTAATTTTTGGGTACCGGCAAATACGCAGGTGAATGGTCGCGGATATGCAGAACAAAGAAAGATATATACTTATCAAGAAAATGATAATTATTTTAAACATATGACCGTTAGTCATGAAGCGAGCTATTGGGTTGGTGATCGTGGTACATGGCAATTTATGGTCAATACTTCGATTGATCCAAAAACGGGGACATTTGGAGTAGATGAAAGAAAAGTTCCTTTTTCACATGATAATGAAATTGCAAGAGCATATTATTATGGAATTACATTTGATGAAGGTTCTAATGCATCTAACACTAAGATGGAGCTTTCACCAACTGATCATGGGGCAGTAGTTAGATTTACGTTTCCGCAGGATGCTAAATATAAAAATGTAATTTTTGATTCTTTATATGGAAATAGTAACGAACCAAATACAGAAATTTTAGAATATGATGAAGAAACAAACAGTTTTAAAGCATTTACTAATGATACAAGTAATGGCATTGGAATGAAAGGAATGTATATTTATGGTACTTTTGATAAACCAATGACTTATTCTAGAGCTGTAGATGGAAAGCAGGGCGTGGCTTCTTTTGAAGATGATGTAGTAGAAATGAAAGTAGCAACATCTTTTATAAGTTTTGATCAAGCTAAACATAATTTAGAATTAGAAATAGCAAGTGATGATACATTTGATACGATTTATGATCGAGCATTAAAAACTTGGGATGATAAATTAGATGTTATTGAAGTTGAGGGTGGAACATTTGATCAAAAAGTATCATTATATTCTAATATGTATAGAATGTTTATGTATCCAAATTTATTAAGTGAAAATGTTGGAACAAACGAAGATCCAGAATGGCAATATTCAAGTCCATATGGTGGAAGTAATACTGAACCAGAAATCAAAGATGGTAAAATGTATTACAATAATGGATTTTGGGATACTTTTAGAGCAGCATGGCCGGCATATAATATTTTTTCAACAGATATGAGCAGTGAGCTAGTAAATGGTTTAGTACAACATTATAAAGATGTTGAATGGGTACCTAGATGGTCAGCACCTGGAGGTACATACTTTATGTCAGGTACTAGTAGTGATATTGTCTTTGCTGATGCAATGGAAAAAGGAATTGAATTTGACAAAGAAGATGCATTTAAATCAATGATTAAAAATGGTGCAGTTGTATCAAAAGATGATAATTATGGAAGAAAGCAACTAACAACATCAATATTTAGAGGTTATACTTCAAAAGAACAAGATTGTGGTTTTTCATGGTCGATGGAAGGTTATATCAATGATTTTGGAATTGCTAAAATGGCAGAAGATCTAGGTTATGAAGATGAAGCGGCATATTATGCTAATCGTTCTTTAAATTACGTTAATTTATTTGATAAACAAGGTGATGATGTTGATGAAATGTGGTTTAAAGGTAAAGATGCTTCAGGTAACTGGTATGGACCAAGTCTTTATGGAAGCGATATTTTTGATCCGTTATATTGGGGTGAAAATTATGATGAGACAAATGCCTATAACATGGCGGTTACAGTTCAACATGATGGTCAGGGATTAGCTAATCTTTATGGAGGTCGTGATAAACTTGCTGAAAAATTAGATTCTATTTTTGAAACAAAAGGTGAAATAAACGGATGGGGCAGTGATATTAATGGTGTTGGTTATGGACATAAAGAGTTAAAAGAAGCTCGAGAAGTGAAAATGGGTCAATATCATCAATCAAATCAACCAGCAAATCATATTATTTATATGTATAACTATGCTGGACAACCTTGGAAAACTCAAAAATATATTCGTGATTCATTACAACGTTGTTTTATTGGAAGTGAAGTAGGTCAAGGAATGATTGGCGATGAAGATAATGGTGGAATGGGAGCATGGTATGTATTTAGTGCTCTAGGTTTCTATCCAGTAACTGTAGGTAGTGATGAATATGCGATTGGTTCGCCACTGTTTGATAAAACAACGATTCATTTAGATAATGGTAATGATATTACAATTCGCGCTAATGGTAATAGTAAAGAAAATGTTTATATTCAATCTATGACTTTAAATGGTGAAACTTATAATAAAAACTATTTACGTCACGAAGATTTGATGAATGGTGCGGATATTGTAATGGAAATGTCTAATACACCTTCTAAATGGGGAAGCGCTGAAGATAGTGTTCCAACATCAATTACTAAAGGAAATGAGGTAGCTGATCCTGAAGAAGATGTGACCTCAAAAGATGTGCATGTGACAGATAAAATTACTGGTGATGTATATTTAAATAGTGTAAGTGCTCAAAATATCGAGGATGTTAAAAATTTATTTGATAACACATCTGATACTAGTGCAAAATTAACAAAAGATGGTTCTGAACTGATTTACAGTTTTACTAAACCACAATACGTTGATATGATTACGCTTACTTCTGCAAAAGAAGGTAAAGCTCCTGATAGTTTTAAAGTATATGGTTCTAATGATGCAAATGAGTGGCAATTGATAGAAACGAGAAGTGATTTAGAATTTACCTGGTCACAATATACAAGACCATTCATCATTCATCAGGCTGATAAATATAAGCATTATAAAATAGAATTAACTGGTGGTGAAAATTTAGCTGAAATTGAGTTATTTTCACAATTAGAAGATTTAAATGAAGTAACTTTGGATGATTTAAAAGGACTAGTAGCACACAGTGAAAACGTTGATTTATCAAATAGTCATGAAGAAGTAGTCAAATTAATTCATCAAAGAATTGATGAAGCTAAGGAAGTAATAAATCAAGAAGGGGTTGAAGCAGAAAAAATGAGACAAGTTTATCAAGCTTTACAAAAAGCATTGCAAGCTATATCTTCAACTAGTTTAGCTTATGAAAAACAAGAAGCTGAAAATTATAATAGTCATTCTGGAATAGTTAATGATGGACCAAATATTGGAAGTTTAAATCCTGGTGATTGGGTTTGTTATTACGATATGATTTTTGAATCAAACGCTAACTTTTTTGAATTATATTATTCTGTTGAAGACTCCACTCAATGTGATAATCCTTTGATTGAGGTTCGTTTAGATAGTCGAGATAATGATTCAATCGTAACATTTGTACCACAAAAAACAGGAACTTGGAAAGATTATATATATGGTAGTACAATGTTTGATTCATCACAGAATATTCAAGGTGTTCATGATGTTTATTTAACATTTAGCGGTGATGTAAAAGCTGGTGAAAATGGTGGACTAGCAAGACAAAATGTAGCTAATATCGATTGGTTTAGCTTTAAAGAATTAATATCACTTGATGTAAAAGAAATGGAACACGGAAAAGTTTTAAATGAGAATCTGACAGTTGAATATGGAAAAGATTATACAATTAACTTTGTTCCTGATGAAGGTTATGTTTACGATCAGATCTTAATTGATGGTAAATCATTTGAAGGTAAAGTAGAAAATAATAGTTTTACTTTAGAAAATATTAAAAAGGCTCATGAAATCGTTATTACATTTAAATTAAAAGATGAACAACCAGTTAATAAAAGTGACTTGAAGATTGCTGTAGAATTAGCCAATAATATAACCGAAGAAGATTTAGAAAAAGTTGTTCCAGTAGTGGTAGCTGAATTTAAGATTGCTTTACAAGAAGCAAATAACGTTTTAGCAGATGAAGCAGCTAGTCAAGAAACAGTCGATTTAGCGTTTAGTCGTTTAGCCAATGCAATGCATATGCTGGAATTCTATAAAGGTGATAAAACAGAATTACAAAATTTGATCAATCAAATAGAAAAATTAGATGTAAATAATTATACAGTGGATTCTTGGATGGCATTAACAGAAGCATTACAAGAAGCTAAAGATGTAATTGATAATGAAAATGCTTTAGAAAGTGATGTTGAAGAGGCTTATAAAAATTTAAGCAATGCATTTACAAGTTTGCAATTACGAGTAGATAAAACAAGATTACAAAATTTTGTTGATAGTGTAGAAGATTTGGATAAAAACAAATATACAGATACATCATGGGCTCAATATGAATTAGTATTACAAAAAGCAAAAGATGTTTTAACAAAAGAAGATGCAACACAGTCAGAAGTAGACAGTGTATATAATGAAATCATTAAAGCATACTTGGATTTAAGACTAAAACCAAATAAAGATGCTTTAAATGAATTAATTAATAAAGCTAGTTTATTGAATAAAGCAAATTATAGTGAAGCATCATGGAAAGTAATGCAATCAGCATTAGAAGAAGCTAAAAATGTTTTAGTTGATCCAGAAGCAAATGAACAAGAAGTAAAAGCAGCTGTAGAAATATTAGAAGCAAGTATCGAAAAATTAGAAATGAAAACAAGTATAAAAAAAGAAGCTGTGAAAACTGGTGATACAACAAGCATGTTTAGTGCATTAGGATTGATGGCATCATTGAGTGCGGTTGCATATCTTTCAAAAAGAAGAAGAAAATAGTTTTTAAATTATTGGAGGGGTAGGTCTAAAATTTATAAATAAGTTAGACCAAACAAAAAGAGGCTGTAACGAGTTAATGACTCATTTCAGTTTCAAAAAAACGAAAAAAAAACACGGGTAACCGTGTTTTTTGGTATAATGTTAGTTATGAATACAACACTACACACAAAA
>JAETPY010000066.1 GCA_021770925.1 Erysipelotrichaceae bacterium
TAATATTTCTAACACTTTTTTGGCCACATAAAAATATCCAGTCAATACATGTACCCTTATAGTTGGGTATTTTTATTTTTACCTAAACGAATCGAAATTCCTATTAGATAAAAAAACAGGAAAATTCCTGTTTTTAATTATAAATATTTATTACATTCAAATTCAGTAAAATCACTTATACAAAAATCAGCACCATAATTTTTTAACATTGCAAAATCATCACCAATTCCTACAACTAATCCTGTACCAATTTCTTTAGCATATCCAATTCCAGTTTTACTATCTTCAAATATAATACAATCTTCTATTTCAGTATTTAACACTTTAGCAGCATCTTTAAACATGCTAATTTTATCAACATGCTTACCATCATCATAGATAATTCTATTAACATCAAACCACTTTTCTAACTCAAAAGTTTTAACAAAAAAATCAATATTATCTTTAATTGATGCACTAGCGATCGTAAATGGAATTCCATGTTCTTTTAGATATTCAAAACAATCGACAGCTCCCTCTACCAAATGTAATTTATCTGGATGTTCTAAACAGATTTCTCGGTACATTTGTTCTTTACATTTAGAATAATATTCATTATCTTTTTCATTCATATCTTCTTGAATACAATACAAAATCTCTTTATTATTTTTTCCATGCATTTTAATTTTTAACTCATCATCTAGATCTTTACCAGTTATCTTTTTAGTCATTCTTTGCCATGCAATATTATGAAACGGAGTATCATAAAATAACGTTCCGTTAAAATCAAAAATTACAGCTTTATATTTCATTTTAACCTCCTTAAAAAGAACAAACTATTTATTAACTTCTAATTTTTCAATGTGCTCTTTAGCTAACATGACATATTTTTCTTTCGGACTAAAACAAACTATAGCATTTTTAAAATATGTAACTGCATGCTTGTTGTCTCCTAATCTTTCATACTGAATAGCAATCATGTATAAAATAACGCCTAAAGAAAAACCATAAAATTTTTTTGAATCAATTTGCTTGTCCATTTCTTCTGTCAAATCATTACGCTTGTTAATCATTACGTCATATGCCTGCTGATTGTATTTAACAAAATTTTCATCCTCATTTTTTCTAATCTCATTTAATAAAATATCAGCATATTTCTTATTTTCCTTAAGTATAAAGGTATGATAATATAACACTAAAAACGATTTTTTTTCTTCTGGATTTTTGTAATCCGTTTCAATAATATGCTTTAACATATCATCAAATTTAGCAACATTTTTATCTAAATAATATGATTTAATTTTATATAAATCACATGTATAATTTCCTAAAAAACGCCTAGATAATGACATATCAGATAATTTTTCAGTAAGTAAATAATCTCTTTTTTTGATTGAACTATCCAAATTGTTAAGTAAAAATTTTTTTATAATTTGAAAAACAAAAAAGCCTAAAAACAAGATAAAAATAATAGCCATTGTAATTGGATTCATATCAATAGTTCACTCCTTTTGTTATAAAAAACAAAGGGCTACGATCCAATTGAACCATAACCCCTTAATTTTAATATTAAATATCTAAATTTTATTCTGCAGTTTCAGTAGGATATTCATACCATTCTACGATTGGAGTATATCCACCTGGGATTGTATTACCATCAGCATCCATAGCTTTAGAATCACCAGAGAAGATACCGAATGCACATCCAACGATACCAACAACAAGAATTAATAAGATACATTTTACTGGAGTCCATCCTTTTTTGATTAAAACATAGATTCCTAAAGTAATTAATAATGGTAATAATTTTGGTAAAACACCATCTAATAATCCTTGAATATTGATTGCAGGATCACCTACATATAAACGTAAAGTAGTTGAACCATAAGTTGCAATTAATCCACCTACAACGAAAATACCTAAGATACTAGCTGCACGAGTAAATTCTTTTGCATTAGAAGTAAGCATAGTAACAGCTTTTGTTCCTAATCCATAAGACCAATGCATTAACCACCAACGAATAACAAATTGGAAAGCATTGAAAATAACTAAGAATAAGATTGCTCCAAGAATAGAACCATCCATAGCAATGTTTGCTGTTAAACCAGCAACGATTGGTACTAAAGTTAACCAGAATAATGCATCACCAATACCACCTAATGGACCAGCTGCAGAAATACGTACAGAACGAATAGTGCTTGTTTCAGCTTTATTTTGTTCTAATGATAAAACGATACCCATAACGAATGTTACTAAGAATGGGTGTGTATTTAAGAAGTCTAAGTTGTGAGCCATTGAAGCTTTTAAGTCTTCTTTATTTGTATGGATTTTTTGAAGACCTGGTAAAATACCCCATAACCAACCACAAGCTTGCATTCTTTCATAGTTAAATGAAGCTTGTAAGAAACATGACATCCAAACCATTTTATTTAGAGTCTTTTTATCCAACTGAGGAGCTGGTGTTAAATCTTGATATCTTTCAGGAATATTATATGCCATCAGACTCACCTCCTGTATTTGTTCCTACATTACTTTTAATTTTTGTATGAATTAAGAAGTCATAAATAGCAATTGCTACACCAACAAATGCACATAATAACAATGTTGCACCTGAAATAGATGGAATTGCACTACAAATTACTGCCATAGCAAAACCTGCAAGTAAGAATCCCCACATTTCTCCTGACATCATAACTTTCATTAAGATAGCGAATCCTACGAATTTCATAGCTCCACCAGCTGCATCCAAACCAGCCATTACCCATGAATATTCAAATGAGAATTCTTTTAAAGTAGTTCCTAAAGCTTGTCCACCGTATAAACCAGCTACAGCTAAGATACCAAATAAAGTACCTAAGATACCCATTTCAATAAAGTTAATATTACGGATACCTTTTACATCTGCATTAGCTGCACATTCGTCAGCTTTAGCCATCATACCTGACATAATAGTAAATGTTAAAGTTACAGCGTATTGACCGAATACCGCAAATGGAATAGCTAATCCCATTGCTGCCCCTACACCATCAGCAGTTGCTTCCATTCCTAAAGAAACTGCGAAAACTGTTGCCATAATTCCACCTAAAATTGCATTTGGTGGTTGTGCTCCACCGATTGGCATACTACCAATCTGAATTAATTGATATGCACCACCAACAACTACACCTAATTGGAAATCACCTAAGATTGCTCCAATAATAGGACAAGTTACGATTGGTTGATACAATGATTCCAAGAAACTGAATTGGTCAATCCCCATGATAAATGCAACGATAAAAACCAATATTGCTTGGATAATATTTACGTCCATGTTCGTTCTCCTTTCAATTATCTGTTATACAGATTCCTTTTCCTATTTAAATAATTTATCGACGTTTTCAGCAGGTGTATCAGGAACACGTTTAATTTCCAATTCAACCCCTAAATCCATCAATTTTTTAAAGGCTGCTACATCATCATCATTTACTGCAACAGATGTAGCTACTTGACGTTTTCCATCAGCCATATGCATATTACCAATATTTACCTTTTTAATTGGTACTCCGCCTTCGACTAATCGTAAAACATCATGAGGGTTATCACAAATGATAAAAATCATTTGCCGATCAGCTGCCTTGTGAATCGTATTAATTGTTTTTTCAATTGTCCAATAGCGTGTTTGTGCATAGCTTGGAGCAGCCATGTCCATTAGCCCTTGTCTAAACGTATCTTCAGCAACTTTATCATTGGCAACTAATAATAAGTTAGCTCCGACACTTCCAGACCATTGGGTAGCTACTTGGCCATGAATCAAACGTTCATCGATTCTTGTTAGAACTATATTAGGCATATAAATTCCTCCCTTCGCTAGACCTAATTGTAAGCCCTTTAATCTTACATCTTATATTTTACCAATATCTATTAAACTAGTCTTTGTACTTTTTATTTATGTTTTTATCTTTTTAAGCATTTCTACTTGTACATTCCCAAAAAATATTAAATATTTAATATTTTTATACAAAATAGATTTGCAAAAACTAACTTTAATATAATATTGCAAATTTGATGTATATTAAGGACCCATTCTACCAACAATTATAATTATAATATTTTTTTTTAATAATTCATAATAAAATTATAATTTTTTTTTAAAAAATTAATCTTTTTTATATAATAACAAATAATATTTGTTATTTTCAATAATTCACCGGCTAAATATCGTAATTACACAACATATATATTATATTTGCTCTCAATTAATACCATTAAAATAATTTTTTATTTATAACTTTTATTAAGTGAATTTTTAAATAAGATAAATAACTGCATATAAAATTTTAAGAATAAGTATAGTTATTAAATGAAAAATCATATATAATTACACTGTTTTCAATGAGGTGACATATAAGTGAAAATAATACAATGAAAGGAAATAAAATAAATGAACAAACGTATTTCAGTAAAACTAATTGTAATCAATGCTATGATTGCAAGTGTTTATGCTGTCCTCACTTTAGCAATCTCACCTATTGCATATTCAGAAATTCAATTTAGATTATCAGAAATAATGGTTTTTTTAGCATTTTATAACAAAAAATATATTTCTGGTTTAACAATAGGCTGCATTATAGCAAATTTATTTTCACCAATGGGATTACTAGATGTGGTATTTGGAACAATCAGTACAATTATTGTATGTATAGCTATGTATTTGATAAAAAACAAATATTTAGCGGCTCTAACTGGTGGAGCGGTAACAGGTTTGATCATTGGCGGTGAAATCTGGTACGCTTATCAAACACCATATATAATTAATGTATTTTATGTTGCAGCTGGTGAATTTGTTGTTTTAATTATAGGAGCATTAGTATTTACAGCATTAGAACATAATGAACGTTTTATAAACTTATTAATAAAAACTTCTTAATGGCTAAACCAATAAGAAGTTTTTTAACTAAAAATTTAATTTTTTCTTTTTAATAACCCCTTTACTCTCTTTCTTTAATTGTTACATGAACTGTATCTCCTGCTTGTTTGTTGATCAACTTACGAATATCTTTACGAATCCCAATGATATGATTAACTGTCTTCATTTTAACTAAACTGCCTTGATACACTATACCGTCAAAGGTAGCCGTTACTTTAACCCTTCCTTTATTAAATTCTTTCTTTACATCATATGGAAAATCAATATATGCTCCATCAATATCTGGTACTTTTTTTATTACAGCATCAAATTCATATAATTTTTGATTCATCCTTTCACCTCAAATATATTGTACCCCACGACCACCAAAACAGCCAGGCAAATGCCTAGCTGTTAACTATTTTAATTTAGTAATATCGACTAATGAGGTATCACCTTTATGACGTTTTTCTAAACTTGTAATTAATGCTTGAGCAGTATCTAATGAAGTAAAAATAGGAATACCTGCTTCAACAGCAAACCTTCTAATTAAAAATCCATCTTTTAAATTATTATTTCTTGTAGGAATGTCAATAATTAAATCTACCGTATCAGTTAGCATTAAATCAAACAATGTATTACTTTTAGCATCAATTCGGTTAACTAAGCTGACTGGTACATCATGTTTTTTTAAATAATTATAAGTTCCTTTAGTAGCATATAAATCATAACCAAACATATAATACTGCTTTGCAATCGGTAAAAACTCTTCTTTTGCAGATTCCTTAATTGTGCAAATGATATTCTTTTTCTTAGGTAAATTAATCCCTGTACCAATAAACGCTTTATAAATAGCTTCATCATAATCTTTAGAGATACCTAATACTTCACCTGTTGACTTCATTTCTGGTCCAAGACTAATTTCTGCTCCTTTAATTTTTTCAAAAGAAAATACAGGCATTTTAATTGCAACAGTTTCTTTTTCTGGGGCCAAACCATATTCATACCCCTGCTCCTTGATCGTTTTACCCATAATTACATGTGTAGCCACATCAACAACAGGAATATCTGTTACTTTAGAAATATAAGGAATCGTACGACTAGAACGTGGGTTGACCTCAATTACATAAACCTGATCTTCATATACAATAAATTGAATATTGATCAATCCAATTACGTTTAACGCTTTAGCTAAACGCATAGTATATTCAACAATGGTATCTTTAATATGCTGTTTTATTTTTTGAGTTGGATAAACCGAAATACTATCACCAGAATGCACCCCCGCTCTTTCAACATGTTCCATGATGCCTGGAATTAAAATACCATGCTTATCGCAAACAGCGTCTACTTCAACTTCTTTACCTGCTAAATACTTATCAATCAAAATCGGGTGTTCTTGGTATTGACGATTTATAATTTTCATAAATTTTTTAACATCACCATCATTTAAACAAATCTCCATCCCAGCACCACCCAATACATATGATGGACGTACTAAAACTGGATATTTTAAGCGATTAGCAGCTTCTATAGCTTCTTCAATTGTAAAAACAGTTGATCCCTTAGGACGATCAATATTACATTTTTCCAGAATTTCATCAAACCTTTCACGATCTTCAGCTGCATCTACATCATCAGCTGAAGTACCCAAAATTTCAACTCCCATCTCCATTAAAGCTTTTGTTAATTTAATTGCTGTCTGACCACCAAATTGCACAATAGCTCCATCTGGTTTTTCAATATTAACAATATTTTCTACATCTTCAGGGGTTAGCGGTTCAAAATATAAACGATCTGCAATATCAAAATCTGTACTTACAGTTTCTGGATTATTATTAACAATAATTGTATCATATCCTGCTTCTTTTAAAGCCCACACACAATGAACAGAACAATAATCAAACTCTATTCCTTGTCCAATTCGAATTGGACCAGATCCTAATACCATGATCTTCTTTTTATTATCTGTAGGAAAAACTTCATTTACACCACCATATACTGAATAGTAATAAGGCGTAGCAGCATCAAATTCAGCTGCACATGTGTCGACTACTTTATATACTACAGAAATATTATTTTCTTTACACATTGCTTTAATTTCATCAATAGATTTATTTGTTAATTCACTAATAACTTGATTAGGAAATTCTAAATGTTTTGCTTTTTTTAACAATTCAACTGTTAATTCATTATTCTTAAGTTCATTTTCAACTTCAACTAAATGCTTAACTTTATCAACAAACCATAAATCAATCTTCGTAATATCATGAATTTCTTGTTCGCTGATCCCCTGACGTAAAGCTTCCGCAACTGCAAAAATTCTTTGGTCATCAACATCTTTTAATTTCCTGCGCAGAAAGTCTTTATTTTTATTAGCTATCTCATCTAAATACAAATAATAAACATTTTGTTCTAATGAACGCAAAGCTTTCATTAAAGCACCTTCAAAATTATTACAAATGCTCATAACTTCTCCTGTTGCTTTCATTTGAGTACCTAATTCTCTTGAAGCATCAACAAATTTATCAAATGGCCATTTAGGAATTTTACAAACAAGATAATCTAAAGCTGGTTCATAAGATGCATATGTTTTACCAGTAACTGTATTAATTATTTCATCTAAATTATATCCCAATGCAATTTTAGCTGCTAATTTAGCAATCGGGTACCCTGTAGCCTTACTAGCTAAAGCCGACGAACGGCTGACTCGGGGATTTACTTCAATAACACAGTATTCAAAACTATTAGGATTTAATGCATATTGAACATTACATCCGCCTTTAATATTTAAAGCCGTAATAATATTTAAAGCCGATGATCTCAACATCTGATACTCTTTATCAGATAAAGTCTGGCTCGGTGCTACAACAATACTGTCTCCTGTATGAACTCCAACTGGATCTAAATTTTCCATATTACAGACTGTAATACAATTACCTGCACCATCACGCATTACTTCATATTCTATTTCTTTCCAGCCTGCAATACATCTTTCAATTAAACATTGACTAACCCTTGAAAGCCTTAACCCATTTGAACAAATATCGTGTAATTCCTGTTCATCATGAGCAATTCCACCACCTGTGCCTCCTAATGTATAAGCAGGTCTTACAACTACTGGATATCCAATCTTTTGCGCAAATTCGATGGCATCATCAACATGATTGACTACGATTGAAGCTGCACAAGGTTCATTAATTTGTTCCATAAGATTTTTAAATTCCAAACGATCTTCAGCCAGCTTGATGGCATCTGTAGAAGTTCCGATCATTTGTACATTATGTTCTTCTAAGAAACCTTCATCAGCCAAAGCCATTGCAATATTTAATGCATTTTGCCCCCCCAAAGTTGGTAGAATGCTATCAGGCTGTTCTTTAATAATCAAACTTTTAACAACTGGAACGGTTAATGGTTCAATATAAACCTTATCAGCAATATCTTTATCAGTCATGATCGTAGCTGGGTTCGAATTAATTAAAACAACTTCAATTTTCTCTTCTTTTAAAGCACGACATGCCTGTGTTCCAGCATAATCAAATTCAGCTGCCTGACCGATAATAATTGGACCTGACCCTATAACTAATACCTTTTTAATTCTATTATCCTTTGGCATCTTATTTTACCTCCATCATCTTTATAAATTCTTCAAACAATGCATCTGTATCTAAAGGCCCAGCACACGCTTCGGGATGAAATTGTACTGTTTTAATATTTTCATTTAAATATTCTAAACCTTCAATTGTCTTGTCATTAACATTAATGAACCATGGCTTTGCTACTGTTTCATCAATAGAATCAGCATTAATTACATAATTATGATTTTGGGTAGAGATATATACTCGCCCAGTTTTCAAATTTTTAACTGGATGATTAGCTCCATGATGACCATATTTCATTTTCTCTGTCTTAAACCCATGTGCTAAAGCCATAAGCTGATGTCCCAAACAAATTGCAAAGATTGGCTTTTTACTTTTAATCAAAATTTTAATTTCTTCAATGATTTTAATATTTTCCGATGGATCTCCCGCACCATTTGACAACATGATTCCATCACAATTATTTGTTAAAATTTCACTAGCAGCTGTACCTGCAGGATATACAATTACCTGACAACCATGTCTAACTAAACTTTTAGCAATATTTGCTTTAGCACCATAATCTAATAACGCTATCTTTTTACCTTTTTTACCAAGTGTATAAATCTCTTTACAGGTCGTTTTTTCAACCACACCTGTGACTTTAAAATCATGAATTTTTTTCATTATTTCCGTTAAATCATCATATTTATTAGTTGTAATCATTCCATTCATACAGCCTTTGCTACGAATAATCTTAGTTAAATTACGAGTATCGATCCCTTGAATTCCTGGAATGTCATGCTGTTTTAAATAATCCTCAAGTTCAATATTCTTTCTAAAATTACTTCCTAATCTTGCTAGTTCATTAACAACAAATCCCTCAACATGTGGTTTATACGATTCTTGATCATCTAGACAAACACCATAATTTCCAATTAATGGATATGTCATTACTACTGATTGCCCTGCATAAGAAGGATCAGTCAGTACTTCTAAATACCCTGTCATCGAAGTATTAAAAACAAATTCACTCACTACTTCTTTTACTGCCCCAATGCTTTCTCCTTCAAACACACTACCATCTTCCAATATTAAGTATGCCTTCATAATTAACCTCCTTTATCACAATAAAAAAACATATCAATAAAGCTGATATGTCTAATAACAATAAAAATATGAAAATAAAGCTTTTTGATTCATTTTTTCACTTACTTTAAATAGTACCATCAGCCTCATTCCTTTCTTTCCTTGTATAGTATAGTAGAAAAAAGATGATTATTCAAGATATTTTTATATTTTTTTATTATCATGTATATAATTTATTGTAATAATATTTTAAATACATCAAAATAAAATTATATTCTCTAACAAATTTTACAAAAAAACGGTTAATTAACCGTTCATCATTTCCTGCAAAACTTATTTTTTGTCTAATTGATATGTTTGTACCCAATTATCAATTACTTTCTCATCCATTCCTGTTAACGAAAAATCGAGATAGTTCTTTTCTTTTCCTTTTTTCACATAAAATACTCCTGGCGTAGTTGAAAATTCTGGAAAATATTTTTTTATAATCGCTAGATTCTCCTGTTCACTACGGTTTTCATTATCAAGAATAACTTCATACATAACCACATGATGTGTCTTTATATATTCATCAAACACCAAATGAAAATCACGACAATATAAACAATAAGTGGTCGATAGAATAACTGGAAAAGACTCTTTGTTAGCAATTTTAGTTTCCATTTCTTCTAGAGTAATATAAACTATCTCTCCAGGTGCTGTATCTCTTTCATATTTTGTTATTTCTTCTTTTTCACTAATTTCTTCTTTAGAATTTGATGTATTTATATCATCGCTTTGATTACAAGCAGTTAAACCTAACACCATCAAACAAACTACTACTATTTTTGTAATCTTCATATATACCCCCTATCACTATTATCTACTGACACTATAGTATAATAAATATCAGTTTAAATCACTAATCATAATATAAAAAACTATCAGCCTTGAAATAAACACCATAATTTTATCTTTATTTAATAATAAACTGTTCACCAGCCCTCTACTCCAGATTAATAACAACAACAAATCTTCCTATAATATTATATACAAATTTATATAAGTTAATAAATGCAGTTTTTAATAATAAATTTATCTAGATTATTAAAATATAAATGCAGTCAATTAATGACTGCATTTTTAATAAATATTATTTAATTGAAGCATGATATTCTTGTAAAGATTTAACTTCATGACTACCATGAATCTTCATTTCCATGATTCCCTCCAGTGAGGCTTTTGCAGCAGCAATATTAGTCATATATGGAATTTTCATCTTAATAGCTGATTTTCTAATATAACTATCATCATGAGCGCTTTGTTTACCATTAGGAGTATTAATTACTATTGCTAATTCACCATTTGTTAAAGCATCAGTAATATTTGGCCTACCTTCATGAATCTTTTTAATTTTGTTAACAGGGATACCATTTTCTTTAATTAATTCATATGTCTTACCTGTTGCAACAATTGTAAATCCTGCGTCATAATATCCTTGTGCTAATTCAACAACCTGTGGTTTATCTAAATCACTAACACTGATCAATACTTTTCCCTCAGTTGGTAAAATAGATTTTGTTGCTTCTTCAGCTTTGTATAAAGCTGCCCCATATGAACTAGCAAGTCCTAAAACCTCACCAGTTGAACGCATTTCAGGTCCTAAAACCGGGTCAACTTCTGGGAACATATTAAATGGGAAGACCGCTTGTTTTACACCAATATGTGGTATTTTCTTCTCTTTCAAAGATAGTACTGGTGAAGGTCGACCAGTTAAATCACTAGTAACTATATCAGTAGCCAGCTTAACCATATTGATATTACATACTTTAGATACTAAAGGTACTGTTCGAGAAGCACGTGGATTAGCTTCTAATACATATACTTTATCATCAGCGATAGCATATTGCATATTCATTAAACCACGTACATTCATTTCTTTAGCAATTTTCTTTGTATAATCTTTAATTGTTTCTAAATGACGAATTGGGATATGTTTTGATGGCAAAATACATGCTGAATCTCCTGAATGAATTCCTGCTAATTCAATATGTTCCATAACAGCAGGGACAAAGACATTTTTACCATCACTAATTGCATCAGCTTCACATTCCATCGCATTATTTAAGAATCGATCAATTAAAATTGGACGATCTGGCGTTACCCCAACAGCTGCAGCCATATATTGTTTCAATGATTCATCATCATAAACAACTTCCATTCCACGACCACCTAATACATAAGAAGGTCTTACCATTAACGGATATCCAATTCTTTGTGCAATTTGTAAAGCTTCCTCAATATTTACCGCCATACCTGATTCAGGCATTGGTATTTCAAGTTTTTCCATCATCTCATTAAATAAATCACGATCTTCAGCCATATCGATTGTTTCAGGAGTAGTACCTAAAATATTGACTCCATTTTTCTTTAATTGAGCGGCTAAATTTAATGGTGTTTGACCACCAAATTGAGCAATTACACCAACTGGTTTTTCTTTTTCATGAATACTTAATACATCTTCTAGCGTTAATGGTTCAAAATATAATTTATCTGATGTATCATAATCAGTTGAAACAGTTTCTGGATTACAATTGACAATAATTGTTTCAAAGCCTAATTTCTTTAATGCTAGAGCGGCATGAACACAACAATAATCAAACTCGATACCTTGACCAATTCTATTTGGTCCTCCACCTAAGATCATAATCTTTTTCTTATCAGTATGAATATCACTTTTATCAGGGGCGTTATATGTAGAATAATAGTATGCACTATCAGGAGTGCCACTTACATGAACTGGTTCCCACGCTTGATTAATACCATTAGCTATCCTTTGTTTTCTAACTGCATCTTCTTCAACATCCAGTATTTGACTTAAATATTTATCAGAGAAACCATTTTGTTTTGCTTGTTTTAAAACATCAACTGGTAATTCTTTACCTCTATAAGTCATGATATTTTCTTCTTCTTCAACCAGTTCTTTCATTTGTTCAATGAAATAATGCTTAATTTGTGTTAATTCAAATATCTCATCAACCGTCGCCCCTTTTCTTAGAGCTTCATACATTATAAACTGTCTTTCACTTGTTGGAATTGTTAATTTCTTTAATAACTCATCTTTAGATAATTCATTAAAATTCTTTGCACACCCTAAACCATAACGACCTATTTCTAATGAACGAATTGCCTTTTGAAATGCTTCTTTATAAGTTTTTCCAATACTCATGACCTCTCCAACAGCTTTCATTTGTGTCCCAAGTTTATCTTCTGCGCCTTTAAATTTTTCAAAAGCCCATCGTGCAAACTTAATAACCACATATTCACCATCTGGTACATATTTATCTAACGTTCCATATTTTCCACATGGAATATCTTCTAAAGTCAATCCAGCTGCTAACATTGCAGAAACTAGCGCAATTGGAAATCCTGTGGCTTTTGATGCCAGAGCAGATGAACGTGAAGTTCTAGGGTTTATTTCAATTACTACAATACGATCAGTTTCTGGATCATGTGCAAACTGTACATTTGTTCCCCCAATAACCCCGATTGATTCAACAATTCTAAAAGCCTGATCCTTTAAACGATCTTGAACTTCCTGACTGATCGTTAACATCGGTGCACTACAGAATGAATCCCCAGTATGTACTCCTAATGGATCAATGTTTTCAATAAAACAAACTGTAATCATATTATTGTTAGCATCACGAACAACTTCAACTTCTAATTCTTCCCAGCCTAAAATTGATTCTTCGATCAAACACTGGTTAACTAAACTTGCTTGTAAACCACGAGATACAACTGTTTTTAATTCTTCAACATTATAAACAAGTCCACCTCCAGCTCCCCCCATTGTATAAGCAGGACGTACTACTACTGGATATCCTAATTGATCAGCAATAGCTAAAGCTTCTTCTACTGTATTAGCAATTTCGCTTCTTGCCATCTCAATTCCTAACTTATTCATTGCTTTTTTAAATTCTAGACGATCTTCACCACGTTCAATTGCATCAACTTGAACCCCTAATACTTGAACGTTATATTTCTCTAAAATTCCAGCTTGATTTAATTCTGAACATAAATTTAATGCAGATTGCCCTCCTAAATTAGGTAAAAGAGCATCAGGTCTTTCTTTTTCAATAATTTGTGTCAATCTTGCTAAATTTAGCGGCTCAATATAAGTAACATCAGCAGTTTCTGGATCTGTCATAATTGTCGCAGGGTTAGAATTTACTAGAACAATTTCATATCCTAAACTTCTTAATGCTTTACAGGCCTGAGTTCCTGAATAATCAAATTCACAAGCTTGACCAATAATAATTGGTCCTGAACCAATTACTAATACCTTATTAATATCTTCTCTTTTTGGCATAATATTCCTCCATTTAAATTTTTAAAAAAAACATATCAATAATGATATGTTAATCACAAAAAATAGAACTATAAAAGAATTGAAAATGATCAAAGTTTATCTTACTAAAACACTTTTTAAACATCATTATCTCCCCTTCGTTCTTTTATCTATAACATTGTACATAACAACATCACCAAATTCAATAAATTAATAAATATTTATTAACGCAAAAAATATTTACTTTTTTTAACATGATTAAAAAGACACATATAGTAAATACTAATAATAAGGTGATTTAATGAAAAATTTAACTCATAATAAAATAATCAAGGAAATTATAGAAAATGTTCGCGATGATATGCAGGATGAAGAAATCATTCATCTTGTTCTCGAAAAACCAATTTCTACTAACAAACAAGAAAAAGAAACTTTTGGTCAAAAACTTGCTGATAAAATTGCTCATTTAGGTGGCAGCTGGGGTTTTATTATTATTTTTATAATTCTTTTAACTGCATGGATGTTATTTAACTTATTAATATCAAATAGTATTGATCCATATCCTTTTATTCTTTTAAACCTGATTCTTTCTTGCGTAGCTGCCATTCAGGCTCCAATCATCATGATGTCTCAAAATCGCCAAGAACAAAAGGATCGTAAAAGAAACGAAAATGATTATAAAGTAAATTTAAAAACTGAAATTATTATTCAAGATATACATAATAAATTAGATTTTATTATTGAAGAACTAGAAAAATTAAATCAAAAATAAATTATCGCCATATATCAACAACTATGCTAAAATCAAGCTGTTGAGGTGATTTAATGAAAAGAAAGAAAAAAAGAAACCTTTTTAATAAAAAAAATATTCTTTATTTTATTCTAATAAGTAACATTATTTTTATATGCTCACTTTACTATAAACAATATCTAGCGCTTTATTTGATTCACAGTATTGTAATATTTTTAATCATTCTATTTTTTTGTTTTCCAATTTTGTTTAGCAAATATAAGAAAAAGCACAATTTAATAAAAATCATATATATTTTAATATCCTGCTGCTTACTGATTTTAGGGATAGTAATCTTTAATCACAACGATAAGTTATCCAAAGATGGTAAATATATTGGTATTGATATTTCCAAATGGAATAAAGAAGTTAATCTTCAACTAGCCAGTCAGGAAATTGACTATGTGATTATTCGCTGTGGTTACACTTCTTTAAGCGATGGTATAAATACCAAAGAGGATCCCTATTTTAAACAAAATGTTAAACAATGTGAAGATTTATCCATTCCTTATGGTATTTATTATTATTCACTTGCACGTGATGCTACCCAGGCAAAAAAAGAAGCTGATTTTGTAACTGCATTATTAGACGATAAAACTCCTGATCTAGGAGTATTTATTGATTTAGAAGATGAAGAATTTCAAGAAGATCTATCAAATGATACTCTAACTACTATTGCAACCACTTTTTTAGAAAATATTCCTAATCAAAACAAAAAAGGAATTTATGCAAACCACCACTGGTGGACAACAAAACTTACTGATAAAAAATTAGACAATTATATAAAATGGAAGGCACATTATAATAATGATCCAGTACTTGAAGACGAATACCAAATTTTACAATACAGTGAGACAGGATCTGTTAAAGGAATAATTGGTAACGTAGATTTAAATATAGTAACTGATAAATATTGGTTAAACTAACCTCCAATAAAATCATCCTAAACACAACAATAAACATAAAAATATATCACATTAAAATTTGAAGTAAAACTCCTTATTTATTTAGTAAAAGATAGTAAGAAGGAAAGATTATGATTCAAGAAGAAAATGTAGAAAAAATAAGTAATACTGTCAGTTTTAGCAATGATCTTTTTTAAATATGCCTTCTCCAGAGATTGTGATATTTCCCTGCAGTTAAGAAAAAAACTGATCTGGTTAATTTCTGGAATCAACTGTAAAGAACTGACTGTTCGCAATCCTGAAATCAATCAAAGTCATGTCAATGCTAAAAACATTACTTTGGATGTCATGGCTAAAGATGAATTCGATCACCCTATCGATATCGAAATTCAAATGCGGTG
>JAETPY010000067.1 GCA_021770925.1 Erysipelotrichaceae bacterium
CTGCCTCTGGAATTAATTGTACCATTATTATTTTTAGCATCTTTAAGCCACTTGTGAACAGTACTGTCAGCAACACCAAACTGTTTGGCAATAGCGACCTTGGATTCATCAGGGTGCTGCAGCACATAGTCAACAACCCCCTGTTTAAATTCATCTGTAAATGTTGGTTTACTCATAATCATATACCCCTTTCATTTCTTATAATCAACTCATGATATTGTACCACAGGACTACTAATTCTTCCATTTATCTGGTACAGTTTTTATTCTAGCACCATTATAAAAACAATGGGAAATAGTGAGTTAAAAAACTATTATCTGTTGTTGATTTAAGAAAAGCAATTCCTGTAGCTGAAGATTGCTATCATGAAATAGATATAAGAACCCATAAAGATAGAGATTTACTTGCAAAAGAATATGCATTTTGTAAGAAAAAGAAAGATACAATTTTCAATAAATCTCTTAGTATTATTAATCAACAAAAGAAAACAAAAAAAGTAAAATTCGCCTATTGTAATTTTGATTTACTTGAAGAAAAGATGAATGAATGGAATGACTCACATCGAGTCGTTTTTTTGTTGCATATTTGAGAATATGTGGTGAGAACTTTGTTGCATACCGTTTTTATTTTATAAAAACAGAAAAAAACTCAAATCGAGTTTTAGCCGATAAATAAAGGCTTTTGACGATTTGAGTTTCTTTGAATTTCTCTGAATAAACGAATAAATTAACGTTTAGATAATTATTTAATTAAAAAGTTACCTGGTCTGCTATTGTCTAAATGCTTTATTACGCCAAAATAGTCATAAATTAATTTCTCATAGAAAAACATATTTAATGCTGATGATATTATTATAATACAAGATAAAACAACCAAAAGTTATATTTTCGATACAATTCCAATATCAATAACCAGACTATATAAGTATAATTTTTAATTTATATAGTTCCTTCTAAAAAACACCGTAAATTAAAATCCATGTATATCATCATAAGCCTTACCGATTTCAACAAACATTTTGTCGAAAATGATATATATTGACTGTATACAAATATATCTTTCTCTTTTTCTTTTTCAAATTCTTTCCTCAATAAAAAATAGTTGTTTAAATTCCTTAAATATATGTTTTAAATGCAAACCGATAAAATAATAATAAATAAGCATAGTTCAACCATAATAAATTTTTAAAGGAATATAATACAGCTTCTCTTTTAAGTATTTCTTCGTTTGAAAAAGTAAACATTAGCCCTTTTAAAAAAAAAGATATTTATATTTGATTTTTATATATTTTTTCTATAAAAATCAATGAATAATCTAGTAGCAAAACTATTTGAGATAAGTTATAATAACCATGATTAAATTATATATCAATAGTTTAATAATACGTTTTATCTTTTTTACTATTTAATATGATATTATTTTTAGGAGGTTATAATGAATAAAGCTAGAGAGCAAAAGTATGTTTTTTTGATGCTTAAAGCAGTTTTAACTAATAGTAAACTTTCTGTTGAAGACAACTTAGATTGGGACTATATTTATAAATTATGCAAGTTTCATCGTATTGATAACATAATAGGATATCTACCTAACCAACAATTAAAAATGCCTGAGAATATTTATCAAAAATTCCAGCTGGCTAAACAAAAAGGTATGGTTAGAGAAATCAATCAACACTTTGAATTACAGATGATTATAGATAAATTTGAAGAATACAAAATAGAAAACATCCCTTTAAAAGGAAGTATAATAAAAAATTATTATCCTTCCCCAGACATGCGTTTTTTAACTGATTTAGATATTTTATTTAAAAATGAAAAAGCTGAAATTGTAAAAGAAGCCCTATTAGAAATTGGTTATCAAATATATGAATTTGGAGTACATCATGATGTCTATGTAAAAGAACCATATATGACAGTTGAAATGCATCGTCATTGCTATACCGATAATGATTCATTAAATACATTATTGGAAAGCGTTTGGCAACGCTGCATTAAAGTGGATGACAATGAATATACTTATGAAATGCCAATTGATGATTATTATCTTTTTATGGTTGGACATATGGCAAAACATTTTAAATTTGGTGGTATTGGTATTAGAATGCTTTTAGATTTTATAGTTTTTGAAAATAAATTAGAATCACTTTGTAATCGTGATTATATTGAATCTAATTTAGATAAAGCTAATTTACTGACATTTGAAAAAAATATAAAAGAAATATTAAAAAAATGTTTAGATGATAATTATCAATTTGAAAATGATGATCTAATCAATTATATTATTAATAGTGGTGCATATGGCACAGTCCAAAATAATTTAAATAATGAAATATTAAAAGATGGAAGTAAAACTAATAAAGTTATTAAAAATAGGATTAAGATGTTATTGGAAATAGTTTTTCCATGTTTAGAAAGCATGAAAAATAAATACTCATATGTAAATCGTTTCCCTTTTTTGTTACCTATTGCCTGGATTCATCGAGGTATCGTGAAAATTATAGCTGATAAAAATGCATTTATCAAAATAATGAAAACACCTTTTAATAAACATAAAATGTCAGAGACAGCTGAAGCTTTAAAGAAAGCAGGACTTGATAAAAATGAACTTTTATAAAATAGCAGAATGTGTAGTTGAATACGAACCAATTTATCCTTTACTAAAGAATCAAATGGAAGCATATCGAATTGCTGAACAGCAACCAGATATAAAATTGTCAATCACTAAAGAATTTTGTGATATAAAACAGCAAGAAAATCCTCATTTAACATTAGAACAATGTGAATATATATTTGCAGGATCAGAATTTTACCGTAAATTAATCAAGCTAGGCGGTTTTATGCTTCACTCTTCAGCAATAGTAGTTAATAACAAAGCATATTTATTTTCAGCAGATAGTGGAACAGGTAAATCCACTCACACAAAATTATGGCAGAAATGTTTTGGTGATGAAGCAATAATTATTAATGATGATAAACCTGCAATTAGAATTGAAAATGGCAAATGTTATGCTTATGGAACACCATTTAGTGGTAAGACCGATGAAAATCTAAATCTAAAGGTCCCATTGCAAGCAATCTGTCTTCTTGAAAGAGGTAAAGAAAATAGTATCGATTTAATCCCTGTTAAAAAAGCTATACCTTTAATATTGAAACAAACGATTTTACCAAAAAACCAAGACACTATTAATCATTTCTTTGATATGTTAGATATAGTTTTAACAAAAACACCAATATACCAAATGAAATGTAATATTTCTAAAGAAGCCGCATTAATGGCATATGATAAAATGAAAGGAGAATAAATAATGAAAATAAAAGATGGTTTTATATTAAGAAAATTAGCAGATAGTTTTGTAGTAGTATCAATAAATAGAAAAAATAATGATTTTAATGGTATGATTCAATTGAATTCAACTGGTGCATTTATTTGGGAACAGTTACAAACTGATAAAACAAAAGAAGAATTACTGAAATCAATGCTGGATAAATATGAATTAAGTGAACAGCAGGCTAGAAAAGATATTGACTTATTTATTGATAAATTAAGAAAAGATAATTTGTTAGATGAATAAAAAAATGGAAGAAACACTATTAGATAAAGGTTATCTAATCATAGCTCCAATTGGTACTAGCATGCTGCCTTTAATACGCCCTAATCGAGATGTTACCGTTTTAAAAAAGAAAACACTGCCACCTAAAAAATATGATGTAGTGTTATATAAGCGTAATAGCGGAAGTTATATTTTACATCGTATTTTAAAAATTACTCCTGATGGCTATATTATCTGTGGTGATAACCAATTTATAAAAGAGTATGGTGTTAAAGAAGAGCAGATCTTAGGAATAATGGATGGCTTTTATCGTGATAATAAATATATTGATACATCTTCATTTTTATATCGATTGTATGTATATTTATGGTGTTTTTCTTTATCATTTAGAAGAATTATTTTATATATACTGCATAGATTCAGGTATTTAAAAAATGTTAAAAAATAGTACTGTTAAATGGATTTATCAATGTAGTAAAAAGTATCTTTGGTTAGTAATATTGTTGTCATTGATCAGTATGGCTATTTCAGGAAGTTTTATTTTAATTGCTGTTATTTCTAAAAAAATATTAGATATTGCAACAAATAATACTTCTGGATCAATAATTAATACATGTTTATTTTTATTAGGGGTAATTGCTTTTCAAGCACTAGCAAATATTGCTTCTAGTAACTGTAAAGTTCGTAGTAAAGCAAAAATAGAAAATACTTTAAAAGAAAGATTATTACTTGTTTTAATAAACAAAGAATATCAAGATATTATTACTTTTCATTCTGGTGAATTAATGAATCGCTTTACTAGTGATGTTGAAATTGTATCCAATGGAATAGTTAACTTCATTCCTCAAATATTTTCATTATTTACTAAGATTATTGCCGGAATTGCTGTAATGTTGACAATTGATCTAAAATTTACTTTATTAATATTAGTAATTGGAATGATCACTGTAATATGTACTCGTCTTTATAGTAAAAAATTTCGCTATCTTCATAAAGAAATCCAAAAAACACAAGGTTCTGTACGTTCATTTATGCAGGAATGTATTGAAAACATTATTGTTATAAAATCTTTTACAAATGAATATTCAATAAAAGAACAATTATCTGAAAAACAAAACGTTAACTATAAAATTAGAGTTAAACAAAATGCAATTAGTAATATTGCTCATACATCAATATATGTAATGATGGCTGCTGGTTATTATACTGCTCTTGGCTGGGGTGCCATTCAAATTTCTAAAGGTAATTTAACTTTTGGTACTTTAATGGCTTTTTTACAAATCCTAGATCAAATCAAAGCCCCATTTCGCAATGTTTCAGGATTAATTCCTCAATATGATAGTATGATTGCATCAGCCCAGCGATTGATGGAAATCGAATTTCTAAGAGATGAAAGTGTTAATTATAAAATTATTGATCTTGAAACATTTTATCAAAATATGGAAGGCATTAGTTTAAAACATGGTAACTTCTCTTATGATGAAAAAAGCGTTTTAAAAGATGTATCTATTTTTATTCCAAAAGGTAAAGTAACTGCTATAATAGGATCATCAGGAAATGGTAAAACCACATTATTCCATTTACTATTAGGTTTAATTAAATTAAATACTGGTGAATTATCAATTCAAACTAAAAATGAAAATATTAAAATTGATGCTGGTACAAGAAATCTATTTTCTTACGTTCCTCAGGGAAATATGATTCTCTCTGGTACGATCCGTGAAAATATTCTCTTTGGAAATCAAAACGCTTCAGAAGAACAAATTAAATCAGCTATACAAATTGCTTGTTTAGATACAGTTATTGACGAATTACCAAACGGTATAGAGACAAGTTTAAAAGAACATGGAATAGGACTTTCTGAAGGGCAAAAACAGCGTATTGCTATTGCTAGAGCAATTGTAAATGATGCTCCCATCTTATTACTTGATGAATGTACATCAGCACTAGATATAGAAACAGAAAAAAAACTACTCTTTAATCTTAAAAACTTTCATCAAAAAACAGTTTTATGTATATCTCATCGCCTAGCTGCAATTCACTGCTGTGACCAAATAATTAAAGTTGAAAATGGAAAAATATTTTTTGATACCCTATAAAGGGTATTTTTATTTACAAAAAAAGGCCAGGATGCTAAACACCCAAAGCCAATTATTCGTCAAATGGATCAGCAGCTTCATTATCCACCTCACCCATATCATTATCTAACTTATTACTATCGTCTTTCTTTTGACAACCTGTTATTCCAAAACAAACAAGCAATATTGCTAGACATACTAAAATTTTCTTTTTCATCTTTTCCTCCATTACAGTATTAATACTCATATAGTCAACCAGTTATTAACTGTTATAAAGTATATTCAAAAAATTTTAAATTATAATATAATAAATTACACAAAGATATTGTACAAAATCATACTTCAACAATCCTTCAACTTACCTGTGAAACATTTTCATAGTACTAATAATTTTGTTTATACATTTTTTAGAGAAAAGACTACCACAAATTTGCAGTAGCCTTTTCGCATATATAATAAATTAATCTAATTCATCCCCTGCCTCATTATCTACAACTCCACTAAGAGTCTCCATTATTACTGAATCACCATTTCCAAATTTAATAACTTCAATTGAAGGTACTTCATAAATTTCTTTCATATTATCTTATCCTCCATATTTCATTTTAATTTGTAGGTAGTTTAATATGTGCAAATGTATCACTATACTTAATCACATCCACACCATCTTTTGTATAAATTACATACATACGGCCATTTCTAGTTGCACCAGGTTTTACACCATTAATATTCATTACAAATTGATTCGCACTATTTTTATTAGTAGCAATAACTATTTGTTTTTTTATTTCTGGATTATCCTTAGTAATTTCTTCAGCATTTGTAATTTCATTAGAAGTAAGTACCATTCCATACTCTTTTAATGTACAATCATTTGGTAAATAGAATTGTCCACTAAAACTAATACGATATTTCTCACCCACAGCTTGTGTAGTAACATTACTATCCATAGTAACAAATGGTTCTTTTTCAATAGTTTCCGTATTTTCAACAAATACAGCCTTTAAACTAATATTATTTAAAACAATAAACTTATATGTTTTATCATAAGAAACAATAGCTTCAGTTTCAGTATTTATCCAATGAGAGAATTTTTTCCCTTCAACATTTCCTGCAGTAACACTAGCTACTTCTCTATTTGAATATTCATTAACTATAGCTTCACCATCACCATTATCTACTGTAACATTAAATTTTTCATTCATCTCTTCAAAAGTGACAGTTAAATCAACAGGATTCATCATAGTAAATGTAAAACTTCCAGATACTGTCATAGGCGTATTAGTTAAAGTGTCAACTGCTTCAATTCCAGCAAATCTGTAACCTTTATTTGCCGTTTGGATTACTTTTAAAGCTGTTCCTCTTTCAATCTTTGTTAAATCTTTTACTTCAACTTCATTTCCATTTTCATCAGAAGTCACAATTTTTACAGTACCATTTGAAGCTTTTACTGTTAATGGATAAGTGATTTTTTCACCTAACATTGTACCATCAGATACTATTTGGAAATCTTCACCATATTTTTCGCTAGCAGCAGTTCTTTTATTATCAGTTCCTACTGTTACAAAATTACCAGTATTTCCATCGACAGTAATTTTAAATTGTCTTTCTAAAATAGTGTTATTATTAGGACGAACTAAAGTAATTTTACCAATTGGTAATTTATGACTGTCACCGTCAATCTTTACTAAGTTTTTAGTTGCTGCAACCATGATTTTTATAACTCCTGTTGCACCATCAAATTCAGCTTTTTTTATTTTAGCATCTTTTAATGCTTCATCAAACTCTAAATCTAATTTATAACCTTCCAACATTTGTCCATCATCACAAGTTAATCTTAAATTAATTTGATATGCGGCAATATTCTCAGAATTTTTCTTATTTAACTCTAACCAAACATTTGCCTGGTTATTGACATATTCCCCAGCTACTTCAGTTCTTAAAATATATGGAACTGGGGTGTTTTCAGTTTCTTCTGTTTCTCCTGTTTCTGTTTTATCTGCAGCGAATACAGGTACAGGAATAATCGCTGAAAAAGCTAAAGTAGCGGAAAGAAATAGTGCCATTAATTTTAATTTTTTCATGTATTCCTCCTATTTTTACTAAACAACCTAGAAAGAAGAATCTCTTCTTTCTAAGTTATTATATTTTTTCTTAATCTTCTTTTGCTCCAACATCAGCAATAATTGGATCAGCAACAGGTTTTTCAACTTGTCCACCACTAGTTAAAGTAATTGTAGGTAATGTAGCTGGCACATCAATTGCGAAACTATCACTTACCATACGTTCACCAGCTAATGTCGTAGCGTTATCTACACGATATAATTCAGCATATACTTTTGTTGGTAATTCTACAACAAAATCACTACCGTTTTCACCAGCACCTGGTAAACCAAATTTACCTTCATTTTCACCAGTTAATGGTTCTAACCAGTAAATCCATGTACCATTTCTAACATTTATAATGCTTCCAGTTTCTGGCACTTCAGCAAAGAATGCTTGATATCCACTGATAATACTATTAACTTTATTTTCAACACTATCATCATGCATTACATGTTTTTCGTTATATAATTTAACAACATTATACGCAGCATTTCCTGTATATTGTCCAGTAACAATAAATGATCCAGCAGGAATCTTTGTACCATTAGACTCATCTAAAATATAATCATTAGCTAAGATACCAATAGTATCGTTAGTATTCCATTCTTCTATACCTTGATCATTAATATGAGAAATACCAATATCAACATTGTCTCCAGTTTGACCTAATAATTTAATATCTGTAATTCCAATCTTGTTTGGATTATCTCCTGGTCTTGCACCACCCATTGTTAAACGGATATTAGTAACATCTAATCCATAAATATTTTTGTCATTTCCTGCCTTTTTGAAGTAAGCAATCTTATAACCAGCACTGTCTTGATGAAGAACATTATTACTACTGTTACTAAATTCAAATGCACCTAATCTTGTATACGAAGCTCCATTATTAGTACTATATTCAATTGAGAATGCCCAATCTCTAGTTTTATAAGACATTTCTTCTGAATCATTTTCAAATTTAATCTTAATTCCTACAACATTTTGTTTTTTATTTAAATTAATAGCAAACCATGCTGTTGAATTATTTGGAGCAGAACCAACAAATGAAGTATTTGTATCACCATCTATAATTAATCTAGAAGCACTTACAGTTTCTAATGCTTCCCCGGTTTCTTTTTCTAGGTATTTTATACCCATATTTTTCTTATATGTGACACTTTCACCAGAAATTGCATCCTTATATACTCCACCTTCTACAACTTTTGTATCATCATATACTGTTAATACACCAGCATCAGAAATTGCATTAGTAGATACTGTCCAATCATCACTTGGTAATTCACCCTCATGACGAATCTTAATTGAATCAAAAACTTTAGGATTTGTAGCATTTAAATATTTATCATAAGCTACTACTTGGTAATCCATAACTCGGTTATTTTCAGAACCAATTACATCTGTATATACAGTAACGCCATCTTCTGCTGTTAGATCTGGTTCTACAAAGGCAGCTGGTTTACCGTTTCTAATAATTTCATAACCTAAAATTGCTTCTCTATTAGCTTCATTAGGTAAACTTAATTTAAATGTTACTTTCTTTGCATCTGCTCCGGTTCCTTGAATTAATTCAGCATTTACCTCAGTTGAAGTCATTTTGAAACCTTTTCTCAATTGATGTACATGAGCAGCATCATTTATATATTGAATCTTACGTTCTTCTTTAGGGAATTGTTTTGCATAAGCTTGCGTTCCAGCATCCATCTGATATCCCCAAGCAGTAAAGAAATCAGTTAGATCTCTTTCAGCAGCAGCAATTGCTGTACGCATAATATTTTGATCTACACTTCCAGAATTTGTAAGAGCTACACCACCTGGTTTAGGTGCAAGATCCATTTGTCTTCTATATATGTAATAACGAGCAAAGAATTCGCTTCTCCACATATTTTCATAGTTAGCTTGGTTATAACCATCCTTATAATAATCATAATGAGAATAATTCTTATCATAAGCAAGATGTAATTGCCAATACATACCTAATTGAGCAAAGACTTGAGTAGGTTTTCCAACAGCTGACGAAGTTACATGTTTATAAACTGATGGATAAGGGATACGTGATGTATCAGCAGTATCTCTAGTTTTTACGAATTGAGACCAAATATTGTTAGTAACTTCCGCAATAGTTACACCACCTTGATCAGCACAGTGACCCATTTCATGAGCAATACCCCAACCAAACATATTACCTTCTCCAGGTTTACCATTTTCGTCTACCTGAAGACCATTATTTGAAGTCAAGCGAGAAGAACCGTATTCGATTCCTAAATGACTTCCACCTGCATACATAAATGCTCCTGCAAACATTCTATGGTAGCGAATGTTAAAACGTGCAGTAGGAGTACCATGTGTACCATTTGCCTGATGAGGTGCTAATCCTCTTTCTTTATATAACAACTCTAACATTTGATTCATTGCTCTAGCAAAATTAAGCATTGCTTCATCAAGAGTCTCAGCTCTACCATTTGCCAGTTGTTCCCTTAATCCAGCTAAAATTGTTTTTGCTGGAAGTGAAATTAAAACGTTGTCCACACCTATTTCTGTACTGTTTAAGAAACAGTTTGTTTCGTTATATCCATCATCTAAAGTTTGAATATCTGAATGTAACTCATTATGTTTAGATTCTAGATTATTTACATATTCTTCTAGTTCATCTGTATAAGCTTTAATTTTTTCTTGCCAACCAGTTTCACTTCTTCGACTATCCCCAACTGGTCTATGTAAATCAAGAAGTGGAATCTTCGTTGCACCACTTACACGTACCTGAACTGGGTTATTTCTTATATCTGCACTATTAGTTTGAACAATATATAAAGATCCACCCTTTTCATATCCCAAGTTAGATACTTCTGGTATTTCAATTTCATTTAAACCTTGTTTTAAAGTAATTTCACCAGATCTCCATGCAGATGCTTCTGGGTGATATTGTGTAAATACTAAACGCACTGGTACTGTCGCACCAATTTGTTTTCCTTTTTGTCCTACATAAACATTAACTGTATCTCCTGATTTTGCTACGTATCCTAATGGCTGTAATCCACTTAGACCACCAGCAAATCCTAATCTACTTGTACCTTCTAATGTTACATCTGGACTAACACTTACTGTACCGCCAACTTTTCCATCAGTTAATAATTTTCTAGCGTTATCTAACTCACTTAATAATAAATCTTTCTTTGGATGATATTCATTGTTAATTTCATCTATTGTATTTGCTCTTTCTTCAAGTTCAGCAATTCTTGCTTCGTTAGCAATACTTTCATCTTTAAGTGTTACATGCATATCGTCTGCATATAAATTATAAACATCATCTTCTAAACTATCATATTCAAAGAAATTAATTTCAGAAATTGAATTTCCTTTAGTCGTACAAGCAAAACCATATTTTATTAGTTTAAACTCTACTCTTGTTGCTTCCACTGCACGAGGTAAAATGAATTTAATCGTATTTTTTGCTGTTGGATGCAAACTTTGTTGAGCTACTTGACCTAAACTAAATGTATCAACTACAGTATTTTCATTATACAGAATAATTGATAAACCTGAATAATCCCAATTAGCAGCATCACGATATTGGTCTTCCAAACGATTACTCATAATAATTTCTTTAACTTTGTGTGGCTCATTAAATGTTACATCAGCCCCAAAAGTTGAACCTAATTCTCTGAAGAAATATGTTGAATAATCACCATCTACAAGATCTCTAGGATTAAAGTCACTAGTTCCTCCAAGACCATAAATTAATTTTATATCCTTAATATCGTTATTAATCATTTTATATTTCTGGAACTTAGGAATTTCATTAATTGTTTTTCCTACAGCTGGTAATGAACGTGGTCCATGTCTTGGATTACCATTATCATCTGTATTCCATCCTGAAACATATACTTCATATGAAGTATCGTCTTTTAAACCTGTAATTGTATAAGCGTTTATATTGATATCATTAACTACAATAAATTCACTATTACTTCCCAATTCACGATATTCTAAAGTATAATACTCTGTATCTTCCATGTCTTTCCATGAAACATCTAATTGTCTGTATTTACTGTTAATCTTTAACATATCTGGAGCTGGTGGTGGTCCTCCGGCTAATTGATGATGAGTTACTGTTTCAGAATATGGACTTGACCAGTCACCATTTACTGATTTTACTGAGACATGGTAATCCCATAATGAAGTAACTTTATCTTTTCTTCCACCTTTGAATTCCTGAATTTCAATTTGATTTATTCCAGCTCTGTATGTATTAAATCCACTATCAGGAACCCTTTTATTATTATTTTCAGGATCAGTTGCATAAATTGATACTTCATAACCTGTTACATTTTGTTCTTGATCCCAAGTAACAGTAAGTTGATTTCCTTTTCCTGAAACAGTAACATTTTTAGGTACACTTAATTCAGGTTCTGGAATTCTTGTTTCCATATCATTTAAGAATTCAACTTTTGCAATTTCAGTTAATTTAGTACTTGTAGCAGTAGCAGTTACTACAATTGTAACTTTCTTAATTGCAATTTGTTGACCTAAATCAATAACAATACTACCATCAGCTTTTCTAATTGCTTGTGCCCCAGCACGAGCAACAGCTCTAACTTTAGCTTTTCTAGCTGGAGTTGAAGCATTTTCATCTACGATAGGTATTTCAATAGTTTCTGTTTCTTCCACTCCATCTTCAGTTACACCAGTGATTTGTTCTACTTCAATAGTTCCACCAGTTGGTCCTGTTTCAGCAGGAGCTGAGATAACAATTCCATCAGTTTTAGCATCTTGAGCATCAAAATCCATTTCTATTTTAACTGGATTTTCTTCAGAAATATCAGCATCTTCTTTAGGAGCCAACCGAATTGGTTCTTCAGCATCTTCCATAATTGAACTCAAAGTACGTTCTCCTTGTGGAATTGCTGCTTCTTGTTTAGCTTCTACTTTTACTGCTGTTGGCAATAAAGTTTCAATTGCAACTGCTGGTTTTGTTTCCTGATCAAGATTATGAACAAGAATTGCTAAATCAGCAATATCAATAACTTTATCTTGATTTAAATCATATACATATTCAAATGCATGATCTGGATTAGTTTCTGGAGGAAGTTCTCCTGTTCCCTCATTATCTCCTGCTTCAGGTGGTGTTTGAATAGGATCAGGTACTTTGTGTCCATTATGCTCAATTAAAATATTAGCATCTTTTTCATCAATCAATCCATCTGTATTTAAATCACCAATTCCAAATACACCCATACCACCTAATACAGCATCATAGTTATCACTAAATACTAAAGTAGTTTTTGTATTTGGTTTTATAGTTATATTTTGTGAAAAATCTTGGAAAAAATATTCAGTTTCCAATGTCAATCTGTATTCTCCAGGCTCCACATTTTCAGCTTTAAAAACAACCATACTTTCATTGTAGCTATCAATGTGAGCATGAACATGTTTAGCACTAAATTCTGGATGATTAAGTGGATCATTAGCTAATTCATCTTCTCCTTTATTTATACTGTCTGCAGATTGCAAACAAACTCTAAACATTCCCATTAAATCTTCTAATCGTTCTACCGATATTTTAAAATCTAATTTTAATTGTAATTCAAAATTTGTAACGTCTGTTGTTTCGTTACCTGCACTTTCATCAGAAGCTTCACTAATTCCTGTTGAATTATCAATTGTTCTTATTTCAGAAATAGGATCTTCTGTTTCATCACTATTAGTTTCAAAGGCATTTACACCTACAACAGTTTGAAACATCATACAAAAAGTTAATAGTAATGCAAATACTTTCCGTTTCAATTAATCATACTCCTTCCTCTTCCAAAATTATGTACCTAATCATCAAATTTTACAAATACATATATCATATTTTCTGCTACTAAAAATACCAATATATTTATATGAAAATATGTCAATAGGCCACACCTATAATATACAATAACATAAATATAAATTTCAAGAAGAATCTCACACAATATTTAAGAATTTAGTAACCTTTACACAAAAAACATTACTGTACACTTGTATACTATTTTCATTAGATTTTTTGGTACTTATTTTTATAAATTCGTCTTTAAAAATTAGTATCGTGATTATTTAAAAATAAATAAACATCTTTGTTAAAGTTTTGTAATTTTATTAATCCACTATAACCTGTCAATAACGAATCATTATCATAACAATTCTTTCACATCAATAATAAATATAGTCTAATCACCACTAAATAATCATGTCTAAATATATGATATATAACGTATTAATTGTTCATTGAAATCAAGTTCATAGAGTTTTGAAAAATAAGAATTTAATTCATTAGAAACATGATTAAAATAAACACATACATCTTTGAATAAATAATTTTTTCTGTACATATCTGCTTTTTTGTTGTAATAATGACCAAGATGTACTTTGAGGCTGTTTTTATGTAGCAAAAAAGCTTGTGGTCAATAGAAGTCACAAGCAAAATATTTGTAATTGTATAAAGAATTATATCAAGGATTATGATAATTGTGGAAGGTCAACACCATAATATAGTTAATGATTATGTTTTTTATTATATCTGTATGCGCCATGATTTTATCAGGAGGATTATTATCCTCTGTACTAAGTGTTAGCAGTTTATAAACTATTTTTAGACTCTGTATGTACACAATAATTTAACCAATACTACTTTTTATAAAGTATATAATCAACAGCAAACATATAAAAAGCTATATAGATATAGTCAATATTGATAAGATATATAGCTTATTTCATCTATAGAAACGAGGTAATTGATGATATCGACAAACAATTCAAGGTTGAACTCAACAAAAAAATACAAAAAAGCGTTTCAAGAAGTGCTAATTAGAAGCACATAAAACGTTCTTTTTATATGTTATCTACTTCAAAAATAATTTTTGCAATACTTGAATAAAATATCATTTTTAAAATCATTACAAAATTCTTTCGTCATATATCACTCCATTTCCGTCCGCCTTCGTCGGTCGGACACAAACTGTGATTAAAACTATAATTTACTATTAATCAAAACAAATTTAGAATATTACTATGTGATTTGTTTTTATCATAAGTGATATCTACAATTTCTTTTCTTTCTTTGATTAATAACAAATTTTATTTTCACACTTTACCTCCTACTAATATATACAAAAGAATTTTATATTTTACTTTACTCAAGTTTCGCATTTGAAAAAGTACAATAATTGCAATAATCATTGATATTATTATTATTTCATTTTTTTATACTATTCTTGATAGATTATAACCATGTTGGTAACATTTTATACCATTGATTCAGTATTTTATCAATCATTTGTTATACCTTTACTTCTACTTCCTGTGATAATGCTCCAATCATCTCTAATAGAATCTTCATTGCCTCTATGAATGTAACTGTTGCCATATCATCACATAACTATAGAAACAGTTCACCCAATGTCTTCGCATCATTTTCTTTTCAGACTTCCCACGATACGACGATATATCTTGTAAACACTATAATTGTATGTGAAATAAGCTAATCCAAAGGACTAGCTCATATACAAATTTTATGAATATATTACTCTTATTATAAAACTATATACAGTATTATTAATCTATATAAAATATGAAAAATAAAGAACTGAATTAGCAATGTCATTAAGTTAAACATCAAAACTTGAAAAAGACTCTTTAATAAAAATTAAAGAGCTTTTTTTATTTTTGTTCAATTGACTATTGACAAACGGTGATAATCGTGTGGCTAGTAATGAATATTTATATTATTCATTACTAGCCCTTTTTAGTAGATGTG
>JAETPY010000068.1 GCA_021770925.1 Erysipelotrichaceae bacterium
TTTGACGGGAATAAGTAAAATAGTGTGATTGTCATAACTAATTAGTCAAAATAATGGAAAAAGCCAGTTAAAATAATTTGATAAATTCTAGTTAATATAAAGTGCTAAATAACAGTTAAACCGCAAACTCCACACACCTTTTTTGTTGCACCAACCGCAAATTAATTTATGCTGAGAAAATTCATTGTTTTAGGTAATTTAATGATTGCTATAATGGATTTAAGGAAATAATTGTTATATTTTTTCCTTAAAACACAAAAATCATTAAATTTGGTTCATGAAACAATGAAAGAATTGGAATAATTTAATTTGCAGACGTTAGGTGTGCAGAAAGTGCCGTTTAACAATATAAAAGCGTCAATCATAAGATCAACGCTTTAATTGATTAATAAATTCCTTGAGAAATCATTGCTGCAACCACTTTTTCAAATCCAGCAATATTTGCTCCTTTAATCAAGTCATAACCTAAACCATATTTTTCAGCTGCAGCTACAGATGAATCATGGATATCAATCATAATACGATGAAGTTTTTCATCAACTTCTTTAGCAGTCCAATTATAACGCATAGAGTTTTGAGACATTTCTAATGCTGATACTGCAACACCGCCAGCATTAGCTGCTTTTGCAGGTCCCAAAGTACCGCCATTAGCTAAGAAATAATGAACACCTTCAGGAGTAGTTGGCATATTAGCCCCTTCAATAATATATTTAACTCCATTAGCAATTAATTGTTTAGCTTCTTTTTCACCAATTTCATTTTGAGTAGCACAAGGGAAAGCCATATCTACTTTTAATCCCCATGGTTTTTCACCAGGATGGAATTCACATCCAAATTTTTCAGCATAATCCTTTAATTTAACATCATTAGACTCACGGATCTTGCATAAAAAATTAATTTTTTCATCTGTTGTGATTCCTTCAGGATCATATACATATCCATCGCGTCCAGAAATAGATACTACTTTAGCTCCATATTCTCTAGCTTTTAAGCAAACTCCCCAAGCTACATTTCCGTATCCTGAACATGCAATGGTTTTGCCTTCATAACTATCATTGAAATGAGCTAAAACTTCTTTACCATAGTATACAGCTCCAAATCCAGTTGCTTCAGGCCTAATTAAACTTCCCCCATAAGGTAATGGTTTACCAGTTAATACACCATTTTCATAAGCACCTTTAATACGTTTATATTGACCATATAAATAACCAATTTCACGAGCACCAGTACCAATGTCCCCTGCAGGCACATCTACATCAGGTCCAATATGACGATATAGTTCAGTCATAAAACTTTGGCAGAAACGCATAATTTCGTTATCAGATTTCCCTTGCGGATCAAAATCAGATCCTCCTTTACCACCACCGATAGGTAAAGTAGTTAATGAATTTTTAAAGATTTGTTCAAATCCTAAGAATTTAATGATTCCTAAGTTAACACTTGGGTGTAATCTTAACCCCCCTTTGTATGGTCCAATCGCACTTGAGAATTGAACTCTATATCCACGGTTAACTTGTACTTGACCATTATCATCCATCCATGGTACTTTAAACATTAAAGTTCGTTCTGGCTCAACTAATCTTTCTAAAATTGCTTGTTTTTCATATTCTGGATGAGCTTCAATAACTGGTTTTAAACTCTCTAATACTTCTTCAACCGCTTGAATAAACTCAGGCTGATCAGCATTTTTTTCTTTTACTTGATTTAATACTTTAGTAATGTAATCCATTTATATATTCCTCCTTGTTACAAATAATATAATACTATTAATCTAATAATAAATAAATTTTTTAAGAAAAATATATTATAAATAAAAATATTTATTACAAACACTATAAAAATATGGTTTTTTTGTGTTGTTATCATACCCTTTTTATAAATAAAAGTATATAAAATTAAATAATTTATATAAGGTTAATTAGTATCAGATGCTTATTTAAGAATCAATAAATAAGATTATCAGGTGATTTTAGTAAAAAGAATTATATAAAAGTGATAATTTTATCTTTTCATTTGTTAAAAGATATGATATATTGTATACAATGAGAGGTGTTTAATATGAATATAAAAGCAAATCTACAATTACATCACCATCATTGGATTGCCTAGGGTTTTATCGATTATTGATACAGCCCATTTTGTGTTAAATATTAATTGGGTGTATCTAATGACAATATAACTTTAGCGAGTCATTAGTAAATGACTCGTTTTTTTATACTAAAGGGGGAAATGAAATGGAAGAATTTAAGTATTTAATACCAGAAGAAAGTATCGATGCAATTATTACTAATGTATCGAAATTAAGGGAAATTGAAAATAGTTTGCGAAATATTTTTGCTAAAAACCAATATAACGAAGTATTAATGCCATCTTTTGAATATGTAGATTTATATAAACAGTTAGATTGTGGTTTTGAACAAGAAAAGATGTTCCAATACATTAATCATGAAGGTAAAAATGTTGCCATGCGTTGTGATTTTACAATTCCTTTAGCACGTTTTTATTCAACAAACAATTATGATGAAAAAGAAGCTCGATATTGTTATTTTGGCAAAGTCTATCGTAAAGAAACGATGCATAAAGGACGCTCTAGTGAATTTTTTCAAGGTGGGGTTGAATTGATCAACAAGCCAGGGATTGCTGGTGATAAAGAATGTCTAAATATGATTCAAGAATCTTTACCACATCTTGGTTTAAAAAATGTTTTAGTAGAAATTGGTTCAGCTCAATTTTTTAATCGTTTATGTACTTTAGTTGGTAATAAAGCAGCAGAATTAACAGAAATATTAAAGTTCAGAGATATTAGCGGAATGAAAAAATTTGTTGCTAATAATGATTTTGATCAAGATTTAAACGCTTTGTTATTAAAGCTTCCAGTAGCATTTGGAGATATTAAGTTATTAGATGCAGCAATTGAAAGTATTAATGATAAAGTAATGTTAAAGGCATTGAAACAATTAAAAGAACTGTATAATTCATTAGATAATCGAGAAAGTATTATTTTTGATTTAGGCATGGTTCCAACGATGAAATATTATACAGGCTTAATGATCAAAGGGTATAGTGATAAAAGTGCTCAGCCAATCATTTCTGGAGGAAGGTATGATGATTTATTGCCAAGATTTAATAAAGATGTTGGAGCAATTGGTTTTTGTTATCATATGAATCATATTTTAAAAGCACTTGATAAGCAGGGGGAAGATGATAATGATTAAAATAGCAATTACTAAAGGAAGAATTGAAAAACAGGTTTGTAAACTGTTGGAAAAAGCCGGATTTGATATGGAGCCAATTTTTAATAAAGATCGTGAGTTGTTAATTGCAACTAAAGATGGGATTGAGATGATCTTTGGTAAAGCTAATGATGTGGTTACCTTTTTGGAACATGGGATCGTTGATGTTGGTTTTGTCGGTAAAGATACCCTTGATGATGTTGATTTTGAAGATTATTATGAATTATTAGATTTAAATATTGGTAAGTGCTATTTTGCAGTAGCAGCATATCCAGAATATCGTAATAAGAAATTTGAGCGTAGAAAGAAGATTGCCAGCAAATATACGAAGGTTGCAAAAAGCTATTTTGCAAAAAAACAGGAAGATGTGGAAATTATTAAATTAGAAGGTTCAGTTGAATTAGGACCAGTTACTGGAATTAGTGATGCTATTGTTGATATTGTAGAAACTGGTTCAACTTTAAAAGCTAATGGATTAGAGGTAATTGAAAAAATTAGCGATATTTCAACAAGATTAATTGTTAATAAAGTCAGTTTTAAATTTAAAAAAGATGAAATTATGAATTTAGTTACTAAATTAGAAACAGTTACGGAGGATAAATGATGTTAAAGATAGTTGATTATGAAGGTAATTTAGAGGCAGTAGCAGCTAAGTTAGATAGTCGTAAAGAAAGTGTTAATAAAGAAGTAAATGATATAGTATTAAAAATTATCGAAGATATTAATGTACGTGGGGATGAAGCATTATATGAATATTGTTTAAAATTTGATGGTTATAAAATAACTGATGAAAATGATTTAATTGTAAGTGAAGCTGAAAAAGAAGAAGCATTAAAACAAATAGATGATAATTATATGCGAATTCTTGAACGAACAAAAAATCAAATCATTGAATTTCATAAAAATCAAATTGATAAATCATGGTCTTTATATAAAGATAATGGTGTAATTATGGGACAGATGGTTCGTCCAATCGAAAGAGTTGCTTTGTATGTTCCAGGAGGAACAGCCAGCTATCCTTCAACAGTATTAATGAATGCTCTGCCAGCTAAATTAGCGGGAGTTAAAGATTTGGTAATTATTACGCCAGTTAAAGAAGATGGAAAGGTTAATCCAATAATTATAGCAGCAGCTAAAGTCAGTGGGGTTGATACGATTTATAAATTTGGTGGGGCTCAAGGAGTTATAGCAATTGCTCAAGGAACAAAGACAATAAAAAAGGCTGATAAGATTGTTGGTCCTGGAAATATTTTTGTTGCTACTGCAAAAAAATTAAGTTATGGTTTAGTTGACATTGATATGGTAGCAGGACCTAGTGAGGTTTTAGTTATTGCTGATGAAAATGCTAATCCTAAATATATTGCTGCAGATTTAATGAGTCAGGCTGAACATGATAAATTAGCCAGTGCCTTGCTTGTTACAACAAGCAAAGAATTAGTAGCTAAAGTAAATGAAGAATTAAAACGACAAGTAGTATATTTGCCAAGAAAAGAAATTATTAATGAATCATTAACTAATTATGGTGGTGCTATTATTGTTAAAAATTTAGATGAAGCATTTGAGGTTTCAAATTATTTAGCACCAGAACACTTAGAAGTGTTAGTTGCTAATCCAGTAAATACTTTACCAAAAATAAAAAATGCAGGATCGATCTTTTTAGGAGAATATTCACCAGAACCATTAGGGGATTATATGAGTGGAACTAATCATGTTTTACCAACTGGGGGAACAGCTAAGTTCTATTCAGCTCTAGGGGTATATGATTTTGTTAAATATTCATCTTATAGTTATTATCCTAAAAATGTTTTAAGTGACTTTAAAGATGATGTCATTGAATTTGCTAAAAGTGAAGGATTGGACGGACATGCTAATTCAATTGCAGTAAGATTTGAGGGGGAATAATTGTGCGAATTGGTAAAATAGAACGTGAGACAAAAGAAACTAAAATTGTAGTTCAGTTAGATTTAGATGGAGAAGGTAAAAGTGAAATAAGTACCGGAATTGGTTTTTTTGATCATATGTTAACATTATTAGCTTTTCATGGTGGCTTTGACTTGATTGTAAAATGTGATGGTGATCTTGAAGTAGATACCCATCATACAATTGAAGATTTAGGAATTGCATTAGGAACTTGTTTAAAAGAAGCACTAGGTGACAAATTAGGAATTACTCGTTATGGGACTTTTACAATTCCTATGGATGAAACGCTTGTGACAACTAATCTGGATATTAGCGGGCGTCCATTTCTTGTTTATAACGTGAATTTAACCTGTGAAAGAGTAGGAACTTTTGAAACAGAGATGGCAGAAGAATTTTTTAGAGCTTTTGCTTTTAATTCATTGATTACTTTACACATTAATGAACATTATGGAATCAATAATCATCATATTATTGAAGCTGTATTTAAAAGTTTAGGTCGAGCTTTAAAACAAGCTGTTAGTATTGATGAAAATAATAAAAATAAAGTAGTCTCATCAAAAGGAGTATTGTAAAGGGGGATTTTAATGGTAGTAATTATTGATTATAATATTGGTAATTTAAGCAGTGTTGCATCAGCTTTAAAAAGAATTGGGATCGAAGCAGTCATTTCTCGTGATAAAAAAATTATTAAACAGGCAAAAGCTATTGTTTTACCTGGAGTTGGGACTTTTCTTGTAGCTATGAATAATTTAAAAAAATATGATTTGATCGATGTTTTAAATGAATGTAAGGATAAAGGAACACCAATATTGGGAATTTGTTTAGGTATGCAAATATTGTTTGAAAAAGGCTATGAGGTAGAAGAAACTAAAGGGTTAGGTTTTTTAAATGGTGAAGTAGAATTTATGGATATTGATGAGAAGGTTCCTCATATGGGCTGGAATCAATTACACTTTAATCAAGAACATCCGATTTTAAAAAATATTCATGAAAATGAAGATGTTTATTTTGTTCATTCATATATGGCAAAATGTCCAAATGAACAATTAGTTGCTTACAGTGATTATGGTGATACAAAAGTAACAGCTATTGTAGCTAAAGATAATGTTATTGGGTGTCAGTTTCATCCTGAAAAAAGCGGTGCTGTGGGTAAACAAATATTATTAGCGTTTAAGGAGATGATCGAATGTTAATTATTCCAGCAATAGATTTAAAAGATGGACAAGCAGTAAGATTATTTAAAGGAGATTATCAGCAAAAAACTGTTTATAGTGATAAGCCGGAAGATCTAGCTAAAGAATTTGAAAATATGGGGGCAAAATTGCTTCATGTAGTTGATTTGGATGGTGCTAAAGATGGCAGGTGTGTCAATCTTGAAACAATTAGAAAAATAAAACAAAATACTTCGATGCAGATTGAACTTGGTGGAGGTATTAGAAATATAGAAACAGTTGCTTTATATTTGGATGAGGTAGGTATTGATCGGGTAATTTTAGGAACAGCAGCTATCAATGATCCCGATTTCCTTAAAAGTGCTTTAGCTAAATATGGACCAGAAAAAATTGTTGTTGGGGTTGATGTTAAAAATGGTTATGTTTCAACTTCAGGCTGGTTAGAAACAAGTGATGTGCCATATTTAGACTTTATAAAAGAATTAGAAAAATTAGGCGTTAAATATATCGTTGTAACTGACATTAGTAAAGATGGAACTTTACAAGGACCAAATTTTGAAATGTATGGAATGATTGCTAAAACTTCAACAATTAATTTTGTCGTTTCTGGAGGAATTAAAGATGCTCAAAATATTAAAGATGCTGCTAGTAAAAATTATTATGCCTGCATTGTTGGTAAAGCATACTATGAAGGTAAAGTTGATTTAAAGGAGGTTATTTCATGCTTACAAAACGAATTATCCCTTGTTTAGATATTAAAAATGGTAAAGTAGTAAAAGGAATTAATTTTGTGGGATTGAAAGATGTTGGAGATCCGATTGAATTGGCTAAACGTTATGATGAACAGTGTGCTGATGAAGTAGTATTTTTGGATATTACTGCAAGTTATGAACAGCGTGATATCATTAAAGATTTGATTGAACGGGGTGCAAGTGAATTATCAATTCCTTTAGCGGTTGGTGGAGGCATTAGAAGTCTTGACGATTTTAGAGCTATTTTAGCTAGTGGAGCAGATAAGGTATCCGTTAACTCAGCTGCTATTGCTAATCCTAATTTAATTAAAGAAGCGGCTGATGAATTTGGAGTTCAATGCGTAGTTGTTGCTATTGATGCAAAAAAACGTGATAATGGCGGTTATGACGTTTATGTCAAAGGCGGTCGTGAAAATACGGGAATTGATTTAATTGAGTGGGTGACTAAGTGTGAAAAATTAGGGGCTGGAGAAATCCTTTTAACCTCAATGGACGCGGATGGAACTAAGGCGGGTTATGATATTGATATGATCAATGCAGTATGCGATGTTGTTGATATTCCTGTAATTGCCAGTGGTGGTTGTGGCAGCATTAGAGATATTGTTGACGTTTTTAAGAAAACTAATTGTGATGCTGCATTAGTAGCTTCACTGTTCCATTTTGGTGAAGCTACAGTAGAAGATGTTCGTGTTGAATTAAGAAAGCATGATATAAATGTAAGGAGAGCAATGTAATGAAACCAGATTTTAAAAAGATGGACTTAATTCCTGCTATTGTTCAGGATTATAAAACTAATGAAGTATTAATGTTAGCTTATGTTAATGAAGAAGCATATCAAAGGATGCTGGAAACAAAACAAACTTGTTTTTATTCACGAAGTCGTAATGAATTATGGCATAAGGGAGAAACCTCAGGACATTTCCAAAATATTAAGGGAATGTACTTAGACTGTGATCTTGATACATTATTAATCTATGTCGAACAAATTGGAGCAGCCTGTCATACTGGAGCGTATTCATGTTTCTTTAATGAAATAATATCATATGATAATATTAATATTTTTAGAAGTTTAGAAACATTAATAAAAGACCGTAAACAAAATCCTGTTGAGAAGTCTTATACTAATTATTTATTAGACCAGGGTGTTGATAAAATTTGTAAAAAGGTTGGTGAAGAAGCTAGTGAAACGATCATTGCTGCTAAAAATACGAATAAAGATGAATTAGTAGGTGAAATCAGTGATTTATTTTATCATGTCTTTGTATTGATGAGTAATCAGGGAGTTAGTCTTGATGATATTGAGAATAAATTAAAAGCCCGTCATAAAATTACTGGAAATAAAAAGGATTTTCATACTAGAGGTGATTATTAATCCCTCTTTTTCTATAATATTTAAAAATAAAGGAGAATTTTATGAGAACAATTGATTATCACGTGCATACATATTTTTCTGGGGATAGCAAAGCTGATCCAAGGAAACATGTAAAGCAGGCTGTTTTAATGGGATTAGATGAAATTTGTTTTACTGATCATCGGGATTTTGATTATCCAATTGATTCTTTTGATTTAGACGTTGAAAGATATTATCAAATGATTATGTCTTTAAAAGAAGAATTTAAAAATGAAATTAAAATAAAATGGGGAATTGAAATTGGTTTAGATATGAATTATCAAAAAGAGATCAATGAGTTAATTGATCAATATCCTTTTGACTTTGTAATTGGTTCAATTCATGTAATTAATCATACTGAATTTTATTATGGTGATTTTTTTAAAGGATTGTCAAAGGAGCAGGCACATCGTTATTTTTTTGAAGAAACGTTGAGATGTGTTCAAAATTTTGATTGTTTTAATGTATTAGGGCATTTAGACTATATTATGCGTTATGGTCCATATGAAAATAGAATGATCGAGCATGATAAGTACCAAGACCTTATTGATGAAATTTTTAAAACATTAATAGCTAAAAATAAAGGAATTGAAGTAAATACATCAGGATATAGTTTATTGAAAACATGTGGATTTCCAAGTTTTAAACAAGTTAAGCGTTATTATGATTTAGGAGGACGAATTATTACAATCGGAACTGACAGTCATACAAGTGATCGGGTTGGAACGTATGTTGAAGATGTTAAAATGAATTTAGAAAAAATTGGTTTTAAAGATGTGTCTACTTTTACTAATAGAAAATGTGATTAAAATGCTAGAAAGAATTATTTATATCTTTTTAGATGTTGATGGTGTTTTAAACAATCATCAGGCACGAAAAAAATATCATGGAAATGATATGAGGATAATTTGTGATGATAATTTATTACAATTTGTTGACCTTGTCAATAAAATTGAAGATATGTATTTAATTGTTTTAACTTCTACCTGGCGTTATTCTATTGATAGCATAAATATCTTAAAACAAGCATTAAATAAGTACGATTTAAAATTATATGATTATTTAGATACTAATCAGTTCAAAAGTCGAGGGGAAATGATTGTTGAATATTGCCAACAAAAAAATATTTTATATGATGATATTATCATCATTGATGATGGTTATATTTCGGGGTTATCGGATCGGCTAATTAAATGTGACTATAATTTAGGCATAACAAGTAATGATGTAAAAAAAGCTCTAACATTTTTATATAATAAATAATTAATATTTATCTATCGGGCTTTTAATATTGATAGAGATGAAAATCATTTGATTTATTTCGAGTATTTAATTTAAGAATGGTAGAGAAGTAAATATACTAATTTTAATGTTACTGTAAGTGTTGAATTTAAATTTGAATCATTAAAATGAGAAGATGATAATTTAAATACAGCACTCAGTAATAAAGATTCAATTGTATTAAAGGGTAATGTTTTTTTAGAAACTGTTATTATAATAAAAAAGTTATTTAATTAATATAAAGAAGATTAGTTAAAACAGATTGTTTTTGTCTATAAATATTTTAAATAATTAGCAAATTATTATTGTGTTTGTGATATAATGGGTAGTATATGTTTGGAGGTATAGATATGGAATTATATAGTAAAGAACTATTAAAAAATTTAAAAGACACAATTAGTGATAATGGCTATTATATGCCAAAGATGCTATTTAGTAGTAATAAATATGTAAATATTCGTTTAGAAACAAAACTTGCATATGTAGCTTTATTGGATACTTTGTTAAAGAAACCGCTTTTTAATCAAAAAAATTTAGCTTTATTAAAATCTGATAACCCTTTAATTGGACAAACATTGGCTGTTTTAGCTAATAAAGAAGTAAATCAAGAAAAAGTTAATAAATATTTAAATGAATTAATTGAAGCTAATTTAATTGAAATCAATAAACAGGATATTTATATATATAATTTAGATTAAATGTTCAAAATTTTAGCAAAAAAATTCATCAAAAATTATACTGATTTTAATAACTCTAAAGTAAGAGAACAGTATGGTACTCTTTGTTCAGTTATTTCGATTGGATGCAACATTGTATTAGTTGTTTTTAAACTTACAATGGGAGTTATTACACATAGTATCGCCATTCAGGCAGATGGTTTAAATAACCTATCTGATGTTGGTAGTAATTTAGCTTCATTATTTGGATTTAAACTAGCGAATAAACATCCTGATTCTGAACATCCTTATGGTCATGGACGAATGGAGTATGTTGCTGGTTTAATTATTGCTTTTTTAATTTTATTAGTTGGTTTTCAGGCTTTAAAAGATTCGGTTTTAAAAATAATTAATCCTCAAGAAGTGACCTTTACAATTATTGCAGTAATTATTTTAGTTGTTTCGATTTTGATTAAATTTTGGATGGCATCATTTAATCGATATGCTTCAAAAAAGATAAATTCAGCAACTTTATTAGCTGCAAGTCAAGATAGCTTAAACGACGTATTAGCAACTACAGCAACTTTATGTTCTTTAATTTTATCTTTATATACTGATTTACCAGTTGATGGAATAATGGGAACGATTGTTTCTATTATTGTATTAAAGGCAGGAATTGAAATATTCAAAGATACTGTAAATCCATTATTGGGAATGGCGCCTGATAAAGAGTTAGTTAAAGATATTGAGCAGTATATATTATCATATCCTGAGGCTTTAGGAATTCACGATTTAATGATGCATGATTATGGTCCTGGAAGAAGATTTTTGTCTTTACATGTTGAAGTTAATTGTAATGATGATATTATGGTAATTCATGATGCTATGGATACGATTGAAAGAGCAGTTTTAAAAAAGTATCATATTTTAACAACTATTCATATGGATCCAGTTGATTCTAATGATGACCTAACAAATGAATTAAAAGAAATGGTTTTAAAAGTAGTTAAAGAAATAAACAATGAATATAGCATTCATGATTTTCGAATCGTAAGGGGACCAACACACACTAATTTGATTTTTGATGTACTGATTCCTTCAAATGATCAAATTAAACATACACTTTTAAAAGAATTAATTGATAAAAAAATTAAGACGATTGATCCATGTTATTATACAGTAATGCAGATTGAACATGGATTTGTATAAAAGATATAATAATTTAGTAGAAAATGCTTATTTAATTAAGATTATAATTTTTATGAAAGTATTTTTAAAAACTTCAAGAAAAACAAAAGACTTAAAATTATTTAATGTTAATAATTTTAAGTCTTTATACTTTTTTAATTTTATTTTCAGTAAGTTAATCTAGGCTCTAAAAATTACTTCTTCTTTTTCGTACATCATTTTGGCACCAATCATTGAAACTATTACATAAACTATTGACCAGCCAATAGTCATATATAAATGAGTATAATTTAATTGATTAAAAATAATTTCTTTAATTACAATGACTACATTTAAAATAGGAATATTCATCATAACTGTAGAAACAGAACTTGGTTCCATATACATTGTAATCACTGAAAGTAATACAGGAATTAAGGTTACTGGTGTTAAATATGTATTTGCTTCTTTTAACGAACGAGCATATGTTGATACTAAAAGCATTACTGCAGAAATAAAGACCACATACAAGACAGCTAATAAGATGATCAACAGCATACTTTGAATCGATAGATCAATACTGATAGCCATGGTATCACTTAATCCAAATTTAAAAGCTAATAGTAAACCCGCTGCCGATAAAATAGATGTGATTGTACCAAATGTGGCAGTAACAATCAGTTTACCAATTAAAATAGAACTTCTCGAAATACTTGTTGAAAGTAATGGTTCTAAAGTACCACGCTCTTTTTCACCAGCGCCTAAATCAGTAGCAATAGGAACAATTCCAGAACCAGAATAACCAATGATCATCATTGGAATTAACATTCCTAACATCATTAATGAAAGACTATCTGCATCATCATCTTTAGCATGTTCATTATAAGTAAATGGCTGTAATATATTACTAGAAAGGTTATTAGCTTCTAAGTATGAGGCTAAATAACTATTTTGATAACTGCTAAAAATATTTTGGACTGTGCTAATGGCAGTTAATGCCCGTTGTGAAGTGGTATCAAAATATAAATCAACTTCAGGAGTTGTGCCCTGAACTAGTGATTCATTAATGTTTTTGGCAATAATATAGGCAGTAATTTTACCTTCATAGGCATCATTAACAGGGTCTTTACTATCAACTAATTCATAGATTCCAGCTTCTTTAAAGATGGTAGTGATTTCAGAATTGTTTGTGTCTAATACGATTTTATATTTGTTATCTTCACTCGGGGTTGCCATGTCACCAACTGATGAAAATATAAAGGTAAAAAGTAAAGGCATAATGATGATAGGGATGATAAACGTCATTAGTAATGTTTTACGATCTCTTAAAATATCTTTAAACTCTTTTTTTACAATTGTCATTATATTATTCATTATTTTCACCTCCAATACATTCAATAAACAATTCTTCTAAGTTATCTTTTTGATAATCATTTTTTAACTGTTCAATTGTACCGCTAGCAACAATTTTACCCTTATGAATAATAATAATACGATCACAAAGCTTTTCTGTTTCATACATATTATGACTAGAAAAAACAATGGCTTTATTTTCTTTTTTGCACTTCAGAATAAAATCATGAATAAGTTTACTTGACATAACATCAAGCCCTGTAGTTGGTTCATCAAATAACATGACATCAGGATGATGAATTATACTGCGTGCTAATGAAACTTTCTGCTTCATTCCACGACTGTATTTACCTACAGGTCGATTAATATAATCCACCATTTCTAAATCACGAGCTATTTGATCAACTGCATTTTTGGCCTCTTTATCATTCATGCCATTTAGTTTAGCAAAATAGGTCATATTTTCTCTTCCTGTTAAACGATCGTAAAGAGCCACATCACCGCCAAATAAGATACCAATTTTTTCTCTGATTCTGCTAGGATTATCAATGATATTGTATTCATCGATAATTACATTTCCACTGGTTGGTTTAAGCATTGTTGCTACCATGCGTAAAGTTGTTGTTTTTCCGGCTCCATTTTCTCCTAATAATCCAATAATTTCCCCTGGATTAACTTCAAAAGAGACATTTTCAACAGCATTTACTTTTTTAAATGTTTTGGTTAAATTTTCAACTTTTAACATATTTTTCCTCCTCATGCCATCTATTTGATGAGCATAGTTTAAGTAATATAATAAACATAGATTTAAATGATAATGAAAGATTTTTAAAACAATTTTTCAATATTTTTTATTGTAATAAATGTATAACCCAAGTCGTATTAAAGCAATTACGTAAATACAAAGTGTGATTCCAATTAATAAATCAAAACTATAGAGCGGGGCAACAATTGAAAGCAGTGCCAAAATAATTATTTCAAGTGTAAAACTAAAATTTCTACCGATTTTATCAGCTATAAATAATTTGCGTTTATCGTGATCATTAATATATTTATTAAGTAACTTTGTTTCATTTTTAGCTAAAAAATGATTAGAAATTAAATTAATACATGGAAAGACAAATAGTGCAAAAGATAAACCGCTTTGATAGCCGCGAACATAATCAATATGTGGTTCATTCATTAAGCGAGCTGTTAAAATTCCTTTAAAAGATAAAATAATTAATACTAGAGAAGTTATCATTAAAGCAAGCATCCAGTAATTATTCTTCTTTAAATCTTTACGAGCTAAAACGATTTGATTATCCATTTTTAAGTTCCTCCTCAAAATTAAACACTTCTTCAATCGTTAGACCAAAATATTTGGCTATTTTATAAGCTAATAATAAAGAAGCAGTATATTTGCCTACCTCAATTGAGGTAATTGTCTGTCGGGTTACCCCGACAGACCTTGCTAGTTCCTCTTGGGATATTTTATGAACTTTTCTAAGTTCAGGAATTCTAGTTTTCATTATATCACCCCTATAATTGTAAAGTTCACTTTACAATTATAGTATAGTTTGCTTTGCAATATTTGTCAAGGTTACTTTGCAAAACAAAAAATCATCAAAGATGAATCAATCTTTAATTGGGTATTTTTGGCTATTTTTAACTAACTTTTGTTCAATTATATCTTTAACATCAAGATTTAATGAATATGCTAATTGAAAACAATAAATCATTACATCAGCAAGTTCTTCACTAACTTGGTTTATATCATAATTATTATCCCATTGAATGCATTCAAGCAACTCCCCAGCTTCAATAACAATACTTTTGATTAGACTATCAGGATAATCCAATTGTTCCCAATTTCGTTTTTTAACAAATTCAATAATTTTACTTTCTAATTCTTTCATCATATTCTCCATTAATATTTATTATCTTCTATTCTTTGTTTAAATATTTCAAATTCATCTTCTTCAAATATATATTTATTTATTAATTTTAATTGTTTTTCACTCAACCCTTCTATCCATTTACTACAGTCCTGATGATATCGTCCTTCAACTAGTTCGATAAACATCTCTTTTTTCCCCATTTCAATTCCTTCTTCTAATCCTTTGCTATGATACTCATCTTTAAATGATTCTGTTCTTATCCTAGCTAAAGCTAACTGATTGGCTAATGACCACATTGGTTCATTATTTCTAAACTTGTCATACATCTTTATCACCATCCCGATTATATCTTCTCTTCTTTCTCTTAT
>JAETPY010000069.1 GCA_021770925.1 Erysipelotrichaceae bacterium
TTAACGATCACAAAGACTTGAATAATCTCATTCAAGAATTAGACAATAAAACAAAGGGTTCTCACTAGTTGAACCCTTCTTCATTTTTGGTGACATTTTCGCTGAACGTTAACATAAAATATAAAGTTATTTAATCATTTAAATACTGTTTACATTTTTAAAAATTTAAAACTCAATTAAAATAAAATAAAAATTGATAGATAAATCACAGTTGATCAAGCATGATTTCTATCAATTATTTAGCTTTAATTATTATGCTTTTGCTGCTGGCTTACCAAACTTTTTACAATATATATATCCAGCTATTCCAGCCAATACAAAAACAATAGAAACTAATTGAGCAGTTCTTAATCCCATAAAATATAAACTATCCGTTCTTAATCCTTCAATAAAAAATCTAAAAAAACCATACCAGATAAAATAACTAAAAAACTGTTCACCTTGTTTAGTTTGAATTTTACGGATTACATAATAAATTACAAAAAAACCAATTACATTAGCTATAGACTCATATAAAAAGGTTGGATGATAATATTGACCATTAATAAACATACCATCAATAATAAAATTAGGCAGATGTAAAGACTTTAAAAAATCTAAACTAACAGCTCCACCATAAGCCTCTTGATTAAAGAAATTACCCCAGCGCCCTAATGCTTGAGCAATTAAGACCCCTGGCATAATTGCATCACCAGCAGTCATAAAATCAATTTCATGTTTTTTAAAATACCACCAGCTAAACACTAATCCTGCAAATATTCCGCCTTGAATTGCTAATCCGCCATGTCTGAACATAATAATTTCAATCGGATCGTTTACATATAATTCATTCCACATGAATATTACATACCAGATTCGTGCACCAATTATTCCTGTAATCATCAAACCATAGAAATAATCTGATAATACTTCTTTATCAAAACCAATTTTCTTAAAATTATATTGACCTATTTTATAAGCAATAACAGCACCTGTAATAATGCAAATTGCATACCACGCAATTGAAAAAGATCCAATTTGTATAAATGTTTTACTATCAGGAAAAAAACTCATATTTTACTCCTTATTTTTATCAATATTCTTTAAGATCCGATCAACAAATTCTTTACTAGAATCTACACCATACTCACGTAAGCGCATATTCATTACAGCAGCCTCAATAATTACTGACATACTACGACCACTTGATACAGGAACTACGATCTTAGGAATCTTTACTCCTAAGATTTCTTCTGTTGAATCATTTTCTTCAACACCAACACGAGTATATTCTCGAGAAGGAACCCAACGGTCTAATTGAATTATTAAATCAACTGTATCTTTATCTAAAATAGAACTAATTCCAAACATTTTAGAAACATCAATAACTCCAATTCCACGAATTTCTAGTAAGTTTGTTAATACTTCTGGTGCTTTACCAACAATATTTTGTCCTAAATGATACAATTCTACAGCATCATCAGCAACTAACAAGTGTCCTCTTTTAACTAACTCTAAAGCAATTTCTGATTTACCAATTCCACTATCACCTTTAATAATTACACCTTTTCCATAAATATTTAAAAATACTCCATGAATCAATGTTTCTGGTGCTAAAGCCTCATCAAGTTTATTGGTTAATTCAATTGATACTCTTCCTGTTGCTGCTTCAGTTACAAAGATTGGAAAATCTTTTTGCTTTGCTATATCTATTAAGATTGGTGGACATTCATTTCCTTTAGCAATAATAATACAAGGAACCTCTTCATTGATTAAAAAAGGAAAGATTTCACGTTGCCTTTCTTCAGACATCTCATTAATAAAAGCTGATTCCTTATCACCAAAAATTATTATCCTGCGAAAATCACTATGTTTAAAGAATCCCGCTAATTCAAATCCTGGTCGATTAATTTCAGCAACATATATGGGTCTTTCTAAGGCTTTTTCATTACCGGTAACTTGAACATAATGTTCTTTATTTAATATTTCACCAATTGTAATTGACTTTGGCATTTTTACATCCTCCCTATAACATCTTCTTTAAAAAACTTCCAGTATAGCTCTCATTACATTTAGCAACTTTTTCTGGTGTCCCAGCCACTACAACAGTACCGCCACCGTCGCCACCTTCAGGACCTAAATCAACAATATAATCAGCAACCTTAATAACATCTAAATTATGTTCTATAATAATAACCGTATCTCCCTGATCAACAATCCTTTGTAATACATCAATCAATCTTGCAACATCATTACTATGTAATCCTGTTGTTGGTTCATCTAGTATATATACTGTTTTACCCGTAGCTTTTTTTTGTAATTCACTAGCTAATTTAACCCTTTGGGCTTCTCCACCAGATAGAGTAGTAGCACTTTGTCCTAATTTAATATAACCTAATCCAACATCTTGTAGAGTCTGTAATTTTGTTTTTATTTTCGGTAAATTTTCAAAAAATTTGACAGCATCTTCAATTGTCATTTCTAAAACATCATAAATGTTTTTTTCTTTGTATGTTACTTGTAAAGTTTCCTCATTATATCTTTTTCCACCACATTGTTCACAAGGTACATAAACATCAGGTAAAAAATGCATTGAAATGCGTTTTAGACCATCTCCCTGACAAGCTTCACATCGTCCACCTTTAACATTAAAACTAAAACGCCCTTTATCATATCCACGCATTTTAGCTTCATTAGTTTGAGCAAATAAGTCACGGATATCATCAAATACCCCAGTATATGTAACTGGATTCGAACGTGGTGTTCTACCGATTGGATCCTGGCTTACTTCAATAACCTTATCAATATTTTCTAAACCTAGAATAGCTTTATGTTTACCTGGTTTTTCTTTTGATCGATATATTTTTGCCATCATCGCTTTTCCCATGATTTCATTAACTAAAGTACTTTTACCACTACCAGAAACACCAGTAACCACAGACATACAGCCAAGTGGAAATTTAACATTGATATTTTTTAGATTATTCTCTCTGGCACCTTTAATTTGAATAAAATTACCATTACCTTTTCGCCTTTTTTTAGGTACGTCGATCTTTAATCTCCCCGATAAATATTGACCTGTGATAGATTCTTTACATGCCATTATCTCTTCTGGAGTTCCAGCTACAATAACCTGACCTCCATGAACTCCTGCTCCTGGTCCAATATCAACTATAAAATCACTAGCTCGCATAGTATCTTCATCATGTTCAACAACTAATACACTATTGCCTAAATCACGAATATTTTGTAATGTAGCAATCAATTTATCATTATCACGCTGATGTAACCCAATTGACGGTTCATCTAAAACATATAACACCCCTGTTAGTCTTGAACCAATTTGAGTAGCTAAACGAATACGCTGTGCTTCACCACCAGATAGACCCCCTGCCTTTCTTGCAAGAGTTAAATACCCTAAACCTACATCATTTAAGAATCCCAAGCGATCTTTTATTTCTTTTAATACTAAATGAGCAATTTTTTCCTCATATTCACTAAGCTTAAGTTCATCAACAAACTGTAAAGCTTTTCTAATTGACATATCTGTAAATTCACTAATATTCAATCCACCAACTTGAACACTTAGAACTTGATCATTTAATCTTCTTCCATTACAAGTAGGACAAGTATGTTCAGCCATGAATGAAGCATACCATTCTTTAGACCATGAAGAAGTAGTTTCCTCGAATCTTCTTTTAATTAATGCTTTAACTCCTTCAATTGGTTTAGTTGTCTTTGACACATTTCCACTACTAGAAGTAATTTGATACGATATTGGTTTATCAGAACCATCTAGTATGATCTTTAATTCTTTCTTAGTAAAATCTTTTAACGGCTTGTCTAAATCAATCTTATAAGTTTTACATAACACTAAAAATCTTTGCCATTCAATTCTATCTGTTCCTACTGAAGTTTTAAAATAACGAATACCGCCCTGATTGATACTTAAATTCCAATCAGGAATCAACAAATCATCATCAACCTCATTCTTAATACCTAATCCTCGACAATCTGGACAAGCTCCTAATGGATTATTGAATGAAAATAATCGTGGTTCTAATTTAGGAACACTAAATCCACAAATTGGACATGCTAAATGTTCTGAAAACAGTGATTCACTGCCATCACTCAAATTAGAAACTATAACTTCTCCACCCGTTAATTTTAATCCTACTTCTAATGAATCAATTAAGCGGCTACGAAAACCTTCTTTTTTTACAATTCGGTCAATTACTACATCTATGTTATGCTTCTTATTCTTATCCAGCTCAATACCTTCATCTAATAATTTAACTTCCCCATCAACTTGAACTCTAATATAACCATCTTTCAATAAATCCTCAAACAAATCTTTAAAAGTGCCTTTTTGATTTTTTACCAAACGGGCCAGCACTTGTAATTTGCTGCCATCAGGATATTTATCAATCGTATCTGCCATCTGTTTAATAGTTTGTGATTCAATAATTGTATGATGTTCAGGACAATACGCCTTTCCAATTCGGGCATACAGCAATCTTAAATAATCAAATATCTCAGTAACTGTTCCAACTGTAGAACGAGGATTATTAGACGTTGTTTTTTGATCAATCGCAATAGCTGGAGAAAGACCCTCAATACTATCAACATCTGGTTTTTCCATATTACCTAGAAATTGTCTTGCATATGCACTTAATGATTCTACATATCGTCTTTGTCCTTCAGCATAAATAGTATCAAATGCCAAAGATGTTTTACCTGACCCTGATAATCCTGTCATAATGACTAATTTATTTTTGGGTATTTCAATATTAATATTCTTTAAATTATTTTCTCTGGCACCCTTAATAACTAATTTATCATTTTCCATAACTTACCTACCTTTTATCATCCTCAAAATCGATGTCTTATCATGACCCCTTAATTGTAAATCATATGCCCAATCTAGTAACTCACGGTATTTAAAAGATTCTTGAATACCTAATCTTTTCAAATCATTTCCATTAATCAATGGTTTTTTAGCAGATGTACCTAATTGTGCCATTTTTTCTTTCATTACATGATCAAAATTATTTATACTTTCATGTTCATCTTTGTATCTACCTAGTTTATCACATTTTGTCATTAAAATTAAGTCTTCCACTCTAACAATTCCATCAATTCCTTTTAAAATTTTTAAATAACTATAATCTTTTGCACCATTTCTAACCATATTCATTAAATGCATGTGATAATAAATAATCGTTTTAATATACTGTTGCAATTTTTTATCAGGAATAAAAGCTTTTAACTGCTCATTAAATACTTTAACGCCTGCTTCATTGTGTTTTGGTGCATGACCTTCTATAGTAGTTACAAGCGGTTTACCAATATCATGCAATAAAGCACCCCACATAAAACCTAATGGATTAGCAGTTTTGTGACAACATAGGGCTGCTAAATCAGTTACTAACAAAGTATGGCGCCAAACATCTCCTTCAGGATGATAATCTAAACGCTGCATTGTCTTTGATAATATATCTAAGCAGGGAAAAAGAGCATTTGTCTCTTTTAAAAACGATAGACCGGTTGAAGGCCGATTACTTAAAAGCAATTTATTGTATTCTTGAAATACTCTTTCATTACTCAGATTTTTTAATAACCCTTTTTCGGCCATCTCTTTACATATCATTTTAGTTTCTGAATCAATACAGAAATCAAAACGTGATGCAAATTGAGCTGTTCTTAAAACTCGAAGTGGATCTTCAGGAAATGTTTTTTTATCTACTATTCGTAATGTTCTTCGATTTAAATCATCAATTCCATGAAAGAAATCATAGATTTTCCCTGTTTTTATATCATACATTAATGCATTAACAGTCAAGTCGCGCCTTGACGCCGCTACTTTAAAATCAAGATCCTTATTTACTTCTATTTTAAAATCCTGATGATATTTACCTATCTTTATTTCCGTTCTAGGAAGAGCAAAATCATAATTTGGTAAATTGTTCAATTTCAAAATTCCAAAAGACTTACCGACACAATTTACCTGCCCATATTTACTCAATATATCTTCCAGCTCTTCAACCGTTAAACCATATACTTCAACATCTACATCATGATAATCTACCTGCCCGTAAATCAACATATCACGAACTATTCCTCCAACAAGAAAAGCACGTCCTTTAGCACTTTCAACATCTTTAAAAATTTCTGTTACAGGATAATTAAACTGATACTTATTTTTCACCTTGCAGCTCCATTATAATATCTCTAAGTTCCATCGCTCTTTCAAAGTCTAGTACTTTCGCAGCATCTTTCATTTGTTTTTCTAGTTCGTGAATCATAACCTGTTTATCTTTCTTGCTGGCTTTACGTCCTTTTTTAACAAGGCTAGCTGCATCATCAATAACTTCCTGTCCCCGGATTGCATCACGGATTTCTTTATGAATAGTTGTTGGAATAATATTATGTTCTTTATTATATGCATCTTGTATTTTACGGCGACGGTTAGTTTCTTCGATTGCATATTCCATTGATTCTGTGATTTTATCTCCATACATAATAACCTCACCATTACTATTACGAGCAGCTCGGCCAATAGTTTGAATTAATGAACGATTACTTCTTAAAAAGCCTTCTTTATCGGCATCAAGTATACAAACTAAACTAACTTCAGGTAAATCAAGTCCTTCTCTGAGCAAATTGATTCCTACTAAGACATCATATTTTCCTAAGCGTAAATCTCTTAAAATCTCTGTTCTTTCTAATGTTTTAGTATCACTATGTAAATATGCAACTTTAATACCTAATTCTTTTAGGTATGCACTAAGATCTTCAGCCATTCGTTTGGTTAAAGTTGTAATCAGCACCCTTTCATTTCGATCTTGACGAATCCTAATTTCACTAATAATATCATCAATTTGATCTTTAGTAGGGCGAACTTCTATTTTAGGGTCAAGTAACCCAGTTGGCCGAATGATTTGCTGTACAACCTGATTGTTTACATGTTCCAGTTCATAATCACCAGGTGTAGCTGAAACATAAATTACCTGATTAATTATTTTTTCAAATTCTTCAAATCTTAAAGGTCGATTATCTAACGCACTAGGTAATCTAAACCCATACTCAACTAATGTTTCTTTTCGTGAACGATCACCATTGTACATTCCTCTTACTTGAGGCAGCATAACATGACTTTCATCAACGATCATCAAGAAATCTTTAGGAAAATAATCGATTAAAGTATAAGGTCTTTGTCCTTCTTTGCGCCCATCTATATGACGTGAATAATTTTCAATTCCTGGACACATTCCTACTTCTCTTAACATCTCTATATCATGACGAGTTCTTTGTTCTAAACGCTCTAGTTCTAATAACTTAGTTTCGACTTTAAATTCCTTTAAACGTGCCTCTAGTTCAGCACTAATAGTATCGCATGCTCTTAAAATTTGTTCTTTTTTAGTTACATATCCATAGGCTGGATAAATCGTATATGTATTATAAGAGCCTAAAACATGTCCTGTTAAAGGGTCTACCTCGGTTATTCTTTCCACTGTATCACCGAACAGTTCTATTCTAATTAAATAATTTTCACTATGTCCTGGAACAATCTCAATTACATCTCCACGAACTCTAAATGTTCCTTTAGTTTGTTCAATATCATTTCGCTGATATTGACGATCAACTAAATATGTTAGTAATTCTTTACGATCAATATCTTGATCAACACGTAAAGCAAAAATCATTTCTTTATATTGTTCAGGATTTCCAAGTCCATATATTGAAGCTACTGATGCAACTACGATAACATCTTCACGTTCAATCAATGAATTCATGGCTGCACTTCTAAGCATTTCTATTTCGTAATTAGTTTTAGCATTTTTATCAATATATAAATCTCGTCCTGGTATATAAGCTTCGGGTTGATAAAAATCGAAGTTAGAAATAAAATACTCAACTCTATTTTCAGGAAAAAATTCCTTTAATTCTGAATATAATTGTCCTGCTAAAGTTTTATTGTGTGCCAAAACAAGAGTTGGTTTATTAATTGCAGCAATAACATTAGAAACAGTAAAAGTTTTTCCTGTTCCCGTTCCTCCTAATAAAACCTGCTCTTTTTTCCCTGCTTTTACACCTGCTACTAATTGTTCAATCGCTTCTATTTGATCTCCCATTGGTTTAAAGGGAGAAACTAGTTTAAATTGATGCATTTTGTCCACCTCCTATAAGTCTTTTTTATTATATCAAGAAAATAGCCAAGTTAAAAGAATTATACCCATGACAATAAAAAACATAACTGCTATTATCCAGCATTAAATTATAAAATAGATAATTAAATTAAAAAAGAAGAGTTTTATTTTAAACTCCTCTTAAATTAAATATTTAACTTTCTAGTTCATTATCTCCACTAACTTTTTATACTGATTATCATTATCTGCATCATTTATATAAATCAAGACTTTACTTATTAGCATATTTTTATCATTATCATCATAAATACCATCTACTATTAAATTATTAGCACTTTCAAATTGTTTTAAAGCTTCAACCGTATCATTAGAAAAATATCCATCATCTCTTTTACAATCATAACCTAATATTTTTAATGATTTTTGCATTGTTAAAACACGTTCATCTACACAATCATAACTTAAACTTTCATCAACTGTTTTAGTTGAAATATCACTTATATCAATATTTTCAACTAAATAATCTGGTGTTAGTCCCTTTCCATTAATCCACGTTCCACTTGGCAGCATCCATCTAGCATAAGTATATTTCAAGACAGAACCATCACTTAATTGTTTTTGGGTTTGAGCAGTTCCCTTCCCATATGTTTGTGATCCAACTAACTTAAAATCACATAACTCCTGTAATGCTCCTGCAACAACCTCTGATGCAGATGCCGTTTGATCATCTACTAAAATATAATTATTAGCAAAAGCATATTTATTACCATCACTAGCTTTAGTTTTTTGAACAGCATCATTTTTCTCTTTCATCTGATAAATAGTTTTTCCCTCATCAACAAAAAGATTTAATACATCATTAGCCGCTACTAAGTACCCGCCACCATTTTCACGTAAGTCAATAACTAAATTACTTATTTGTTCATCCACAAAAGACTGCAAAAAGTTTTCAACTTCTTCACCAGTAGTTGTACTAAAAGTACTAATTTCTATATATCCAAACTTCTTCCCATTCTCTTCTCTAATTTCACCATTGACTGCAGTCTCTACACTACCACGCTTTACATCAATATCAAAAGTTTTATCATTTCTTACAATTGTAAGTTTAACACTAGTACCCGCCTGTCCTCTTACAAGATCTTTAACTTCATCTGCACTTTTTCCAGCAATATTAGCATCATCAACATTGATAATAATATCTCCTACTTGGATACCACTTTGACTAGCTGGACTGTTTTTATATACTTTAGTAATAATAATTCCATTATTTAAAGCAATATAAGCAACACCAATCCCATCAAAATTACCTTCAACACTTTGATTAAACGCTACTGACTGCTCAAAAGTAAAATATGATGAATGAATATCCCCTAATGAATTAACTAGTGCAGCAATTGAATTTCCTTGAATATCAACTTTAGTATCATTTGGATTATACCAATATTCATTTAAAATTTCATACGCTTCATCTAATACTGATGTATCTGAATCCTTATTATTAATATTTATATCTGTCTTTTTTATTATATACCCAGAAATAAAACCAATACCTAAACAGGTTATCATTAGAACAATAAATACTGTCTCTTTAAAACGATTCTTTTTAACTATTTTTTTTGGTTTTTGATTTGGTTGAATAAAGTCTTCCATGTTTACACCTCACATTGTTATATTTTAGCATATAATCTAAATATTTTTTAGTAAAAAATCAAAAAAACATTATTCTTTATAATTAATCATCACACCCGTTATTTATCAGCATATTTCAACAAAGTTTCTAGCAGCTGGTTTTAACAATTTTGTAAATTTAAAAATATTTTATTTTATGCTCCTTATTATTGAAATAGTATATATAAAAAAAGATTCAACTTATTATATATCTTGAATCTTTTTTAATTATTTAATTCATATACTTATTAATGCCCTTAACTATCCCTGTTACAATCTTATCTTGGTAACTACTATCAGATAATAACTGATCTTCTTCTGGATTTGATAAAAATCCCATTTCTACAATCGTTACTGGAACTTGGCACCAATTTATCCCACTCATTGTGTCACTAATCATAACGCCACGATTCCTAGCTCCCGTTTCGTTACATATATTATCCAAAACAGTTTTAGATAATAATTGTGAAGCATCTGCAATTTGACTACAATACTGATTTGATTTGGATGGCGCTATTGTTAAAGCTCCCTTAACAGTACTAGAATTATCACTATTACAATGGATTCGAATAAACGCACCAGCATTATTTTCATTAGCTATTTTTGCTCGTTCACTATTAGACGTATTTACATCTTGACTCGTTCTAACCATAATTACCTGATACCCACTAACCTCAAGTTTTTCTTTTAATTTAAATGCAACTTCTAAATTTATCAAAGATTCCAGCTTACCTGTGACAATCCCTGTTGCACCACTAGTCACTTTAGCTTTTGTTTCGTTTGATCCTGGACCAATTGGTTCTTGTTCATTATTTCCATAACGCTGATGTCCTGCATCAATTACGATTAAACGACTATTTCCAACTATTGGCAAAGTTTCCTGAGCCTTAACCTCATCTATATTTTTTTCAACCGGCTTAACTATTTCATCTTGTTTTTCTATATATCCATTTTGCTGCTGTTCTATAATATTCGTTTTCTTTAAAACTATCTTTTTCTCTATCTCTTGTTTACATCCTACAATTAAAAATAAAATTAGGAAAACAATGAGTAGTTTTTTCATCTTACCACCTGCTTTCCTAATTATTATAACACTAACTATTAATAATTGGTTCTAATTCTGTATCTATTATTTCTTTTAACGTTTTACTGCTTTTATCAAACTTCTCTTGATCAACATTATTTAAATACAACGGGATAATTTTATCAACACCATGCCGATTAATAATAGCTGGTACTCCGATATACAATCCCTCTTGTTTAAATTCTCCTTGTTGATAAGCAGAAACAGTTAAGACTGCATTTTCATCACCAAAAATAGCACTGATCAAACGATTTAATGACATTCCTATACCATAATAAGTTGCATTTTTTCTTTTAATAATTTCATATGCTGCTTGTCGAACTTCCTTATATATTTTATGCATCTCATTCATATCAATATTCATTTCAACGATATATTCCATCATACTCTTACATCCAATATAAGTATTCATCCAAGGTACAAATGATGAATCTCCATGCTCTCCTAAAATATACGCATGAATATTAGTTGAAGAAATATTTAAATATTCCCCTAACATATATTTAAGTCTCGCTGTATCTAAAATTGTTCCGCTTCCAATTACTCTACTAGTTGGTAAACCAGATACTTTTTGAACAACATAGCTCATTAGATCTACTGGGTTACTTGCAACAATAATTATTCCATCAAATCCTGTAGCCATTATTGACTGTGTAGTTGACTTCATGATTTTTGCATTAACATTGACTAGCTCTAACCTGCTTTGTCCTGGTTTTTGTGCTGTTCCAGCAGTTATAACAACTATATCTGCATCTTTACAATCACTATAGTCTCCAGCTTTTACTTTCAAACTGCTTTTACTATATGGAAGTCCATGACTAATATCCATAGCTTCACCAATTGCCTTTTCTTGATTAATGTCTATTAAAACCAGCTCATCAATACCTCCAGTATTTAATACAGAGTATGCCATTGACATTCCGACAAGTCCTGTCCCTATCAATACAACTTTTTTTAAATCATTATCTTTTTTCATACTTTGTTCCTCCTTATAATTTAATAATAATACTTATTACTAAAAAACTCATCTAATATGTTTTATTTTATTATTTCCAAAAATAGTATAATAATACTAAAAAAGTAGTTAGTTTCTAACTACTAAATCATTATAATTGATATTATGTATCCTGCTGCTATCGCCACTATATATGAAATAAAAAATATTTTAATTGAGTTGTTTTTATTATCATTATATTTCAATAATGCTAAAGTACCTACTCCTGCACTTGTAGTCAATCCTGTAAACAAAGCCCCAAAACTCAAACCGCCACTGACATATAATTGAGTTAGAATAACAGATCCTGCACAATTAGGAATAAAACCAATTATTCCAGCAATTAATGGTTGAAAAAACCAGTTTGTTTTTAATAAATTACTTAAATTTTCCTGACCAATACCATTTATAATAATAGTTAAAGCAATATTAGTTAATAAAATAAAAATAAAAATATTTAATGTATGCCTTAATGCTGGTATAAATATCCCATTTTGACAGCCACAATCACATGGTTCAATTTGTAAATATTCATAATTATCACGATTTTTATGATTTACATAATCAACTACAAATCCAGCTAGTGCCCCAAGAATTATTTTTATGACAATTAATAAAACAAGCATTTGCCATAAATCAGGATGAATAGCCAAAATAGCAGCCGCCTCATCACTGGTTGCTATAAAAATAGCCAGTAATGTTCCCATAGTTAGATATCGCATTGAATATAATTTAGCTGCTATAACTGAAAAACCACATTGTGGAATACTTCCTAATATTGATCCAATGAAAGGACCAACCTTACCAAATTCCATCACTTTATTGATTACATCTCGATTAGAAAGATATTCAACTAATAAACATGCTAAAAATAAAATCGGTAAAACCATTAATGACTCTTCAATTGGTTCAATTAATATTTCCATTTATACACTCCAATCTTTCAAGTTAGCTCATTTTAACTTTTATTATAATATCACAATATTTAATATTTTCAATCCTTTTACAATTATACAGCAAATAATAAAAAATATACTAATCTGATCCATCTAAAGCATTATAAAAACCAATAAATCATTATTTATAGTTTATATATATTTTAAAATGATTAGTTAGTTAAAAAAAAATTAAATATTCAATCCCCAAATCTGACTAAATAACCCATTTTATTACAATTTATGTTACAATAAAGCTAGTTGTGAGAGCGATTACATAACGATGGGATAAAAACAATTTTATTTGAAAGGATGTAGATATTATAGAATTATAATATTATATTTTAATATACTTTTTTACTTTAATACTTCTTTTTGTTTTATTTTGTAGTTATGTAGGCTCATATGACTAAATTTATAATAAAAAGGAGAAAATTTTATGAAAAAAATTATTGCATGCATGCTTTCAATGATGCTATTTTTAGGTTCTTATACTAGTGTTAGTGCTGCCCAATTACCACAATTAGAAAAGACTACAGTACTGCCAGTCACTGGAACATCTACTAACGTAGATCAAACACAATTTGAAACAGTTCACCCTGATGATGTAAAATTTGAGGGTGTATCAGTATCCGTAATTGAACACGGTATATCAGCTCATCGTGAAGATGATGGAAGTGTTATTCTTACTATTAATGAAACAATGCACACTGTAAGAGGATATTATGAACATTTAGCTACTGATGCAAGTGGAGAAAATTTTATTCCAAGTAAAAATACAGCTTATTATACATATAATGATGGAATACATACAATGATTCTTAGTAATGATAGTGTCTCATCAGATGGGTATGTATATTTAAAATTTGCAATTACCCCAGCAGGTGGAGATGCAATATTTTGTCAACGTGATTATAAAATACCTGTAGATTACAATACTCATAATACTGCAAATCATAGAAGTTACCTTTCTTTAAATAGTAACGGACAATACGCACCTTGCTTCAGTGCTCAAGTTGCCTTTTTTACTGCTAATGCTAAAAAACTTGCTGACAATAGTGTTGAAGTTATTCTAAATATAGAAAGCTCAAATACAAACTTATGGTTTAAACATTTAGCTACAAGTAAAGATGGTGATATCTTTATGCCTCAAAAGGATTTATGGTATCATATTTCTTCTAAGCCAATATCAAATAAAGCATATAGATTAGTTTTACCAGCAAACAATGTTTCTTCTGATGGTTATGTTTATATAGAAGCCGTGTTTGAATTACCAATTGGAATGACTAATGTTGGCACAATAAAACTTGCGATTGAAAATTAATAATTAAAAGATAAAAAGATGAGATTTGAACTTAGTTAATTCATAATTTCATCTTTTTTATTATTCAACTATAAATATTAATTTTATTTTTAATATTATATAATTACATTAAATAATAAAAAAGATGATTTTTTAAGAACTAACTTAATTCAATCATCACATTTTATTTACTAATTATCTAATTTATTTAAAACTAATCCTATTCCTAAAAAAAGGATTGCAAAGCCAAGAAATCCACCAGAAGTAGAAAGTAATGTTTTTAAAACAGTTACCCATTCTTCCAACATGGATACGCCATACTCTGCTGCTGATTCGGATAATCCGATAATCCCATCAACAGTTAAAAATATAGTTATAATTAAAAATAAGACTGAAAAAACATAAAATAATATTGCTGATTTTTTTCTCAATTTAAACACCCCTTACAATAAATATTAACATTTCCAAACTTACATATCAATAAAATAAAAGAGGAATTATTCCATATAGGTCAAATTCCTCTTTTTAATTAGATAAAACCTACAATTTTTAAAATATATAATACTTTAAATATTAATTAGATTTTTTTCTTTTTTTTGCTCCATAGATTACTGCAGAAGCTAATGCTAATCCTGCAATTGATGCCATCATATTAGTACTGTCTCCAGTATTAATTGATTTTGTTGTATCTCCAGATTTTACTGGTGCCACAGGAGCTGCAACTAGACTATCAATACCTGCTTGTAATCCTTCGATTGCTGCTTTTACTGTTGCATCATCAACATTATCATTTCCTAATACTGATTGAGCAATAGTCAATGCTTCAACAAATTTTCCCCAAGATTCTTGAGTATAACTTGCTGCATTTAATGTTTGAGCTTTATTGATTAATTCTTGTAATAGATCCTTATTTGGAATCAATCTTAAGTCTAAGTATGCTCTTATCAATGCTTCATATGCTGCATCTACTTCTTCTTGTGTTGCATCTGCGTTTGCTAATACAGC
>JAETPY010000070.1 GCA_021770925.1 Erysipelotrichaceae bacterium
TTTTGTCCAATAAAAAAACCTCCTTCATATAGCATGATAGAGGATAATTCTAACAAAGAGAATACTGGTGACATTTTCGCTGAATTTTGCGGTGACAAAATCGCTGAATCTTAACAATTAAGAATAATAAAATTGCGTACAATCTATTTTAATGATATAATATGCGTATAATCCTGAAAGAGAATTAAGCAAAATATGCGTATAATCAATAAGGAGAAATTCTACAATGATATTTAAAAGAAAAATCTATAAAAAATTATTAGAATGGAAAAATGAATGTAATGGTGAAAAAGCATTATTAATAGAAGGAGCGAGACGTATAGGAAAGTCAACGATTTGTGAAGAATTTGCTAAAAATGAATACAAATCTTATATAGTTATTGATTTTTCTAGAGAAATGGATAATGTAAAGGAATATTTTATAAAATATGCTAATGATTTTGATACATTATTTATGATGTTATCTGTTTATTATAATGTAACCTTATACAATAGAGAATCATTAATTATTTTTGATGAAGTACAAATGTTTCCAAAAGCAAGAGCATTAATTAAATTTCTTGTTGCTGATGGAAGGTATGATTATTTGGAAACAGGATCCCTTATTTCGATAAAAGAAAATGTTAAAGATATTGTTATTCCTTCTGAAGAAAGACACATTAAAATGTATCCTTTGGATTTTGAAGAATTTTTATGGGCATATGATAATGAGACATTAATATCATATATAAAAGATTGCTTTAAGAAGAAGGAACCATTAAATAGACAGTTACATGATAAAGCAATGATGTTATTTAAAGAATATATGTTAGTAGGTGGCATGCCTAAACCTCTTGCTAAATATATTGAAAATTCCAAAGACTTTAAAAAAGCAGATATTGAAAAAAGAGATATTCTAACATTATATAGACAAGATATTATGAAAATTAATTCTTTATATAGAGAGAAAGTATTAGCAATATATGATCAGCTTCCAGGATTATTATCTCAGCATGAAAAAAGAGTTGTATTTAAGAATATTTTACCAGGTTCAGATGCTAGTCAATATGAAGATACTTTTTTTTGGTTAAGTGATTCTATGATATCGAATGAATGTTTTATGTGTAATAATCCAAATGTTGGTTTGTCTTTAAATGAAAAGAGAACATATATTAAATGCTATATGGGAGATACGGGATTACTATTGAGTCATGCATTTGATGAAAATGAATTAATGAGTTCAGAAATATATAAACAGATTCTTAATGATGAATTACACATTAATGAAGGAATGCTTTTTGAAAATGTCATAGCTCAAATGTTAGTGTCTAATGGATATAAATTATATTTTTATACACATTATAACGAAGAAAAACATCGTAATGATATTGAAATTGACTTTGTTATTTCAAATAATAGTAAGATTGATTATAAAATATTTCCAATAGAAGTAAAATCATCAAAAAGGTATGGAACAAAATCATTAGAACGTTTTTGTATAAAATTTAAAGATAGAATAGGAGAATCATATATTATTCATCCGAAAAATTTAATTATTAAAGATAATGGAATCATTTGTATTCCGCCATATATGACAATATGCCTATAAATTGATTTAATTTAATTCTAATCAATTCTCATAATCTAAAAAGTGGTTTGTTTATAATTTACAGTACTATTTTGGTACTAAAAAATTTTGTAAATAAAAATAATAGTTGTAAATTTAATAAAAATGTATAATAAATCGACAAAAAATCAATGAAAATAATACTTGTAAAATAAAGGGTATTATATGTTACTAATTAATACTAAAAAATGTGATAAAATCACAGTGTCAGCAACTTAAGATATTGATGATTTATTTTGGTATGCTTTTTAAAAAGAAAAGCGAAGATAAGAGTTATGTCCTCTATTTTTCGTTTTTTTTTGCATATGGAAAATACGTTTTTTTATTTTTTGGTTTAGAAACTTTATTTTTACTCATAGCATATTTTTGCTTCTCTGATTTTTCCTGGACGTACTAGCATTGTTTTTTGATTTTCTCCATCATTTTAAAATACTGAATTTCTCTTTTTGTGGACTTGTGTATAGCCTTTAATTTGATGATTACTTTCTGAAGGTCATCGTTAATAATTACATCTATGTTTTTTAGATATAAATATTACAATGTAGTATGATTAAATTACAAATAAAATTAATAGTTAACAGTGCTAAAATGTGAATAATTTATTAACATTTACTAATGACAAATGGAAATAAAAACATTTAGGGAATACAATAATACGAAGCTAAAACACAAACAGCTCTTTTATCGTTGCTTGTGATTATTTTTAAGGTAAAAATTTGGTATAACTTTTAATATAAAATGTATTTATACTGATAAAAATAATAAAAAAATTTTTAAAATATTTTAGTTGTAACTATTGATATTATAACTAGAGTGTGGTATTTTTTTGTTTGTAGAATGTAACTATAAAAGTTACATCGAAATCAAGGAGGAGATAACTATGAAATTAGCAGTCGTTTGTGCCAATGGTAGAGTTGGTAAACTTATTGTTAAAGAAGCAACAGAAAGAGGATTGGATGTCACCGCGTTTGCGTTAGGTGAAAATGAAACTGTAGCAACAAAATATATTAAAAAGGATCTATTTGATTTAATGAAGGAAGATCTAAATGGTTTTGATGTTGTTGTTACTGCTTTTGGAGCATGGCAAAAAGATGTATTGCCTCAACATGTGTCTTCATTAATGTACTTATGTGATTTATTATCAAATACAGATGTACGATTATGCGTTGTTGGAGGGGCAGGAAGTTTATATGTTAATAAGGAACACACTATTCAAGTTATGGATGGGCCTGATTTTCCAGATGTTTTTAAACCTCTAGCAAAGGCTCAAGGGGAGGCACTAGAGGAACTGCGGCGAAGAAAGGATGTAAAATGGACATTCTTAAGTCCAGCAGGAGATTTTCAGGTTGAAGGAAAAAGAACAGGAGAATATATTTTAGGTGGTGAAGAATTAATATTAAATGATAAAGGTGAAAGTATCATTAGTTATGCTGATTATGCTATTGCAATGGTTGATGAGGTTACAAAAGGGGATCACATTCAAGAAAGAATAAGTGTTGTAAGAAAATAATTAATGAAAGAGAGTTCATAGTGCGATGGACTCTTTATTATTAAGAAATAAAGGTGTTTAAAATGTTTTTTGATAGGGAATATGAAAATTACTCAGTATTAATAAAGAAATTAGCAAGTAAAATAAAAAAATGTGATGCTATAATAATTGGAGCTGGATCTGGTTTATCAGCTTCAGCAGGATTGAGTTATTCAGGAGAAAGATTTGAAAAATATTTTTCGGATTTTATAAAAAAGTATCATTTAAGAGATATGTATTCAGCGGGCTTTTATTTTTATGAAACTTTAGAAGAATATTGGGCTTATTGGTCAAGACATATTTATTATAATCGTTATATTGATGTACCTAAAGATACTTATCGACAACTCTTGAAAATTGTGGAAAATAAAGATTATTTCGTTTTAACAACAAATGTAGATCATCAATTTCAAAAGAGCGGTTTTGATAAAAAAAGATTATTTTATACACAAGGTGATTATGGATTATGGCAATGTTCTAAACCTTGTCATCAACAAACATATGATAATAAAAAGATAGTTAAGCAGATGATTGACCAACAAAAAAATATGAAAATACCAACATCTCTAATCCCATATTGTCCCCAATGTGGAGCACCTATGACCATGAATTTAAGATGTGATCAAACATTTGTTCAAGATGATGGCTGGTATCAAGCTAATAATAGTTATGAAGATTTTTTAAGAAAACATAAAGATTTGAATATTGTTTATTTAGAATTAGGAGTTGGAGGGAATACCCCTGGTATTATTAAATACCCATTTTGGAATTATACTCATCAAAATAAAGATGCGATTTACGCATGTATTAATTTAGGAGATATTGTTTGCCCTCAAGAAATAAAAAACCAAGCTATTCTTATTGATGGAGATATTCATCAAGTTCTTTGTGATTTATTAAAAACAATGGAGAAATAGTTATGAATCAAAATGAAAGATTAATATATTTAGTTAAATATTTATTAGAAGAAAAAAATTTAAATATAGATATACCTCAAGAGCATGACGAAATATTTGCATTGTATCGTGCTCTAGTTAATTTAAGAGAAGCTAAAAAAATTTCTCAGGAATTTTTAAAAATTCAAGATCAAATGTTACAAGAAGAAAAACAGAATAAAGGTATTGTTACATTTGAAAATAACAAAGATCAAATCATTGTATGGAAAGGCGATATCACAAGATTAAAAGTAGATGCTATTGTTAATGCAGCCAATAATCAAATGGAGGGATGCTTTGTGCCTGGACATCACTGTATAGATAATGCTATTCATACTTTTGCAGGCGTTCAGTTAAGAATTGAGTGTCATAACATTATGGAAAAACAAGGTTTTTTGGAACCTACAGGTAAAGCAAAGATAACAAAGGCATATAATTTACCTTCTCGATATATATTACATACAGTAGGTCCTGTTATTAGTGGAGAAGTTACAAAAAAAGATGAGATATTACTAGCATCATGCTATAAAAATTGTTTAAGACTTGCAGAAAAATACCAATTAAAGACAATTGCTTTTTGTTGTATTTCAACAGGAGTGTTTCATTTTCCTAATGATCACGCAGCAAGAATAGCGATAAAAACAGTTAAAGATAATTTAAAAGAGTCAACAATTGAAAAAGTAATCTTTAATGTATTTAGTGATAAGGATGAATTGATTTACTCTACAATAGTAAATCAATAAGAAAATATGTATAACTTTATTATAATACTATTTTGATATCAAAAATGATTGAAATCAAATTAATAACTGTAAAGTTATTAAAAAAGTGTAATAAATAATATATTTAATTATATAATTTTTATGAATACAAAAAGTTAGTAAAAGTCATATGTTAGAAATCATTATTTTTATAATAAAGATAAAAAGAATATTATTTAATTGAATAAAAATTTGGTCGATAATTATTAAACGGTTGTCGTATAGTAAAATTATTTAAAATTTGTTATAATTTTAATAGGAGGAATATTTATGGCATTGTTTGATGATTTAAGTAAAAAGGCAGCTAAATTTACAGAAAAAACAATTGAAAAATCTTCAGAATTAGCTGATACTGCTAAACTGAAAATTAGTATTAAAAGTGCACAGTCAGATTTAGATGAACAATTTATCGAATTGGGTAAAGTTTATTATGAAATGATTTGTAAAGATAATGTTCTTGATAAAAATACAATGAAAATTGTTCAAGAGATCAATAATATTAAAAGTAAAATAGAAACTCTGGAAAATGAATTAAAAAGTAAAAAGGAATCATGATTTGATTCCTTTTTACATCTTCCAGCAATGATTTAAAGGACCCTTTCCATTCCCTAAATCAAGATTTGATTTTAGAGCACCGGTTATATATTCTTTGGCTTTTTCTATACTTTTTTCCATCGAATAACCTAAAGCTAGGTTAGAAGCAATGGCAGATGATAGAGTACAGCCTGTACCATGAGTATTAGGATTATTAACTCTCTTACTTTTGTACCATTTAATATTTCCCTGGTAATAAAGTAAATCATCGGCACAATTTTTTAAATGACCACCTTTGATTAATATATAGCCATCATATAAAGTGCTTATTTTTATCGCGGCTTCAATCATTTTATCATTACTATCAATGCATATATCAGAGAGTACTTGAGCTTCAGGAATATTAGGTGTGATAATACTAGCTAATGGGATAAGAGTTTCCTTTAATAGGGTTAGCGCATTATTAGCTAAAAGGTTAGAACCACTAGTTGATACCATAACAGGATCAACAACAATACTTTTAACAGGATATTGCTTTAGCTTAGATACAATTGTTTTAATTAAGATAGGACTGGATACCATTCCAATTTTGATAGTATCTGGATAAATATCTTCAAATACACTATCAAGTTGTTCGCTTAAAAATTCAGGCGTAACTTCTATAATATTACGAACACCTATTGTATTTTGTGCAACTAGGGCAGTGATTACACTCATTCCATAAACTTTGTGAGCCGTCATTGTTTTTAGGTCTGCCTGTATACCAGCTCCGCCAGTAGGATCAGTTCCTGCTATAGTTAAAACTTTTTTCATTACACCACCTCCATATATTTCATGCTTTTAAAAGCCAAATCACTCTTTGCTTTGATTTGTGACCAGTCTTGAAGATTACTATTATCAGCAACGCCCCAAACTATAAATTCAGCTTTCTTTGCTGCACATATTGCATGATATGCATCTTCGATTACAATACACTCATTGATGTTTAAATTTAATTGTTGGGCTGCAAACTGGTAAATAGCACCATCTTGTTTGGTTAGGTTAGTATCGTCACAGCTAATAATTTTGTCAAAATAATTGATTATATTATGCTTTGTCAAAATTTTGCCTGTAAGATTACGCTTATTAGCTGTTAATAGACATAACTTTTTCTTTGCATAAACACAATTCTTAATAAAATCTTGAGCTCCAGATTTCAATGTAACTTCATTTAAATACTGATATTCTAAGATCTTTATTAATTCATTTTGTATCTCTGTTACTGGCTCAATAAAAGAGTATTTGTTTTTTAAATATCTTATTGCTTCGTTTATAGATAGAGGTGCTAAAATATCTTTTATTTTATCATCTGGAGCAATACCTTTTTTCAATAACAATGTAGAAGCTGCATTTTCCCAAATATACATAGAATCAAGCAATGTGCCATCCATATCAAGAATATATCCTTTAATCATTCTTTTCTAGCTCCGTAATCAATTTTTTAGTCGCTGCGGTAATATCATTAGCTTTCATAATTGCAGAAACTACAGCGGCCCCTGCAATGTTAATGTTTTTAAATTGGCAAATATTATCACAATTAATGCCACCAATAGCAACTACAGGAATTTTAACATTTTTACATATATCATTTAATTTATTAAACGATATATTATCAGCATCATCTTTAGTATTTGTTGCGAACATCGCTCCTACACCTAAATAATTAGCACCATCAGTTTCAGCACTACGGGCCTCATCGAGATTGTGAACAGAGATGCCTAAGATTTTATCTGAACCTATTCGTTTACGAACTAATGGTGCTGGTAGATCACTTTGACCAATGTGTATACCATCACTATCTACACTTAGAGCAACTTCAAGATTATCATTAATAATAAAAGGAATTTGATGTTTTTGACAAACCCTTTTAACTTTATTTGCAATCTTTATAAATTCATCATTGCTTAGATTTTTTTCTCGTAATTGAACCATGGTAACACCACCTATGATAGCTTTTTCTATATCATCTTCAAGTTTACGATCATCAAGCCATTTACGATCAGTAACAAGATATAGTTTTAACATTTCTTTAGAAAATTTCAATTTTAACACCTGCTTTTAAATTAGTATAAGTCATTGTACTTAGAGCATCAATTAAGTAAGTTCTAAAACTGCTAGTTCCTTCATCACGTGCCATTACTTTTTGGCTTGCTATTTCACCACAATATCCCATCATTGCAACAGTATAAGCAGTTGTTTCTAATAAATTACTTTGACCTACTGTAGCAAATGCACCAAGAATAGCTGAAAGCATGCATCCAGTTCCAGTAATTTTTGACATCATTGAACAACCGTTATAAACGACATAAGCTTTATCTTTAGAGGCAATAATATCGATAGCTCCTGTAATCGCAATAATAGCATTAGTTTCTTTACTAAAATATTTAGCGAATGCTATTGCTTCGTTAAGATTGTTTTTAGTTACAATATCATTGATATTAGCATCAACACCTTGTGTTGTAGATATATTAGTAGCTAAAGCCTTTATCTCTGAAATATTTCCCCTAATTATACTGAATTTAATTTCTTGTAATAATTTTTTAGCTGTTTCTGTTCTTAATTTGCTTGCACCAGCTCCAACTGGATCAAAAACAACAGGATGATTTAAATAGTTAGCCATTTTACCAGCTGCAATCATTGAACAATTAGTTCGTTCATTTAGTGTACCAATATTTATTACTAATGAATTACAAATAGTAGTGATGTCTTCAACTTCATCGATATCGTCAGCCATAATTGGACTTCCACTGACAGCCAAAATAGCATTAGCACAATCATTAACAGTAACATAATTTGTGATACAGTGTACTAATGGGTTTCTGATTTTAATTTCTTTTAAAATATTCTCAAACATTTTTATTCCTCACTTTCTTCTAAATAAAAAGAGAATATGCCAAAGTAACATATTCCCTATTTCTATAAGTGATTATGTTCCCTACGTTGGCATTATCCAAATCAGGTAATCGGTCGAAGTTCACAACTTCCTCTCAGCCTGTTTACAAGCTCCCGTGATTTCCCTTATATCATAACATTATTAAAGGTTTTGAGCAATAAAAGTATTAATTTTGTGAAATTTGTTGATAATGATATAAGGAATTGAATTTATAAATATTTTAGAGTATAATTAATAGGGTTTGCGGTTAAGCCTAGAATGGAGCGATAAAATGAAGGATAATTATGATGTTGTGGTTGTTGGTGCAGGTCCAGCAGGAATTATGGCATGTTATGAATTATATTTAAAGCAACCAGAATTGAAAGTATTGCTTATAGATAAAGGGCAGGATGTTATGAATCGTCATTGTCCGATTAAAGAAAAAAAAATAAAATCATGTCCAATTATTAAAGATAACGAGCCAGGATGTCTACCAGCTTGTTCAATTACAGCTGGATTTGGTGGAGCTGGTGCTTATTCAGATGGAAAATTTAATATAACTAGTGAGTTTGGAGGCTGGTTAACTGATTATCTTTCAACTGATGAAGTTGAAGATGTTATTAACTATGTTGATAATTTATATTTAAAACATGGTGCTACTAAAGAGATTACTGATCCAACTACTAACAAAGTAAAAGAAATTGAACATCGTGGTTATGCAGTTGGACTAAAATTATTAAGAGCTAAAGTAAGACATTTAGGAACTGAAGAAAATCTGAGAATTATGACTGAAATGTCTAATGAGTTAAAACAGCATATTGATATTGCTTTTAAAACAGTAGTAAAAGAAGTAGTAGTTGAGGATAATCATGCTATAGGAGTAGTTTTAGAAAATGGTAATATCATTAATGCTAAAAAAATTGTATTGGCACCTGGACGTGATGGCTCAGCTTGGTTAACAAGTGTATTAAAACAACATAATATAGAATTATATAATAATCAAGTTGATATTGGGGTTCGTGTAGAAACTAGCAATATTGTAATGGAAGAAATTAACACTAATTTGTATGAGGGTAAATTTATTTATAATACAAGTGTAGGAACAAAGGTAAGGACTTTTTGCTCAAACCCTTCAGGACATGTAGTAATTGAAAATCATAGTGGAACAATGTTGGCTAATGGTCATGCTTATCATGATCCTAAGTTAGGTAGTAGAAATACAAATTTTGCTTTATTAGTATCTCACACTTTTAGTGAACCTTTTAATCAGCCTAATGAATTTGCTCATGAAGTCAGCCGTTTAGCTAATAAATTATCTAATGGTAGTGTAATTGTACAAAGATATGGTGATATTAAAAGAGGACGTCGAACAACTTATAAACGATTAAAAGAGGGGTATACAGTTCCAACTTTGACAGAAGCAATACCTGGTGATTTAGGATTGGTATTACCATATAATACAATGAAATCAATTATTGAAATGATTGAAGCACTAGATAATGTAACACCTGGAATTGCTAATGAACATACATTGTTGTATGGGGTTGAAGCTAAATTTTATTCTGCTCGCCCTAAAGTAAGAGATGGTTTTGAATGTGAGATTGATGATTTGTATGTGGCTGGTGATGGTGCTGGATTGACTAGGGGACTAGCTCAAGCTGGGGCTAATGGAATTATTGTAGCACGACACATCATTGAACAACTTAAAAAATAATAAAGATCCTGTTCGATACAGGATTTTTGGTATAAAAGTTTATAATTTATTTTGGTAAATATTGTATATTTATGAGATAATAGATATATAAATAATTATACTATTTGAATATTATATGGGAAAGGAAGATATTATGAGAAAAATTAGTATGATTTTAGTATGTCTAGGGTTATGTCTAGGGTTATCTGGTTGTGGTAATGATAGTAGCAAAGATACATCTAAAAAAACGGAGGAAAAAGAATTTATTACAGAGGATCAATTAGATAGCTTGTATTCAAATCCTGATAAATTTAAGGGAAAATATGTAACGTTAACAGGACAGGTATTTGGAAGTCCAGAAAGAGAAGATGATATAACGGTATTTCAAATGATGGGAGATCCAGAAGAATATGAAAAGAATACAGTTGTACATTGTAAGAAGTCATTAGCAAAAGATTTAAAATCAGATAGTTATGTAATTGTAACAGGTCTTATTAAAGGAACTTTTGAAGGTACGAATGCTTTTGGTGGATCAATAACAGCCCCACAAATAGAGGCTGAGAAAATTGAAATTAGTAGTTATATTGATGTAGTTTCTCCAACTTTAAAGTCTGTAGAGATCAATGATGTTAGAACATCTAATGGGGTTACAGTAACTTTACAAAAAGTAGAATTTTCACCAATTGAAACAAGAGTATATATATCAGTTGATAACCAATCAGCTAATGAATATAGTTTTTATTCGTATAGTACAAAGGTAGTTCAAAATAACAAACAATTTGAATATGAATCAAATTACTATGCAGAATATCCTGAAGTAAATAGTGATATTTTAGCAGGTGTTAAAAGCGAAGGGATACTTGTGTACAAAGGATTAGAACAAGCTAATTTTCAATTAGTATGTAAAGGACAAAGTGATGATTATTATCTTGATGGAGATACATTTACTTTTGATATAACAGTAAATTAAGTATTATATAGGCTATTTTATTAAGTAGCCTATTTTTTATTGTTGACAGATTATTAATAGTTAAGTATACTTATATCATACTAAAAAAGTAGGAAAAGGTGATGATATGAGCTTTGAATTAGAAAAACAGCTTAGAAATAATTTTAGAAATGGACGAATGTATTGTTGTTTTAAATTATAAAATATTATGCATTAAGAAAAGGGGAAATAAGTATGAAAATAAAATTTGTTATTAATCGAAGAAAGAAAAGAAATTGTAGATATTACTTATGATAAAAACAAATCACATAGTAATATTCTAAATCTGTTTAGATTAATAGTAAATTATAGTTTTAATCACATGTTTGTGTCCGACCGACGAAAGCGGAAGGAAATGGAGGAAAAAATGAGTAAAAATAATTTAAGATTTGAAACAAAACAATTACATGTAGGACAAGAGACAACTGATTCTACAGGAGCAAGAGCTGTACCGATTTACCAAACTGCAGCTTATGTATTTGATAACTGCGATCATGCTGCTGCGCGATTTGGGTTAAGTGACGCTGGTAATATTTATGGACGATTAACAAATCCAACTGAAGATGTTTTTGAACAAAGAATAGCAATGTTAGAAGGTGGGGTAGCAGCTTTAGCGTTGGCATCTGGAGCAGCAGCTGTAACATATGCAATAGAGAGTATTACTCGTGCAGGTGATCATATCGTGGCAGCTAGACAGATATATGGAGGAACGTATAATTTATTAGCGCATACTTTAACAAATTATGGAGTTAATACAACTTTTGTTGATGGAGATGATCCTGAGAATTTTAAAAAAGCATTGCAAGAAAATACTAAAGCAATTTTTATTGAGTCATTAGGTAATCCTAATTCAAGCTTAATTGATGTTGAGGCGATTAGTAAAATTGCTCATGATTTTAAAATACCATTAATTATTGATAATACATTTGGAACACCATATTTATTTAGACCTATTGAATATGGTGCAGATATTGTAGTTCATTCTGCAACTAAGTTTATTGGAGGACATGGTACAACCTTAGGGGGAATTATTGTGGATTCAGGTAAATTTGATTGGGAAGGATCAGGTAAATTTCCTCAGCTTACAAAGCCAGATCCAAGTTATCATGGTGTAGTTTTTACAAAGGCTGCTGGAGCTGTGGCTTTTGTGACAAGAATTAGAGCTGTGTTATTAAGAGATACAGGGGCTACACTTTCTCCATTTAATGCTTTTCTACTATTGCAAGGTTTAGAGACATTATCACTAAGAGTTGAAAGACATGTAGAAAATGCTTTGAAAGTTATTGATTATTTAAGTAAACATCCAAAAGTTGCTAAAGTAAATCACCCATCATTAAGTACTAGCCCTTATCATGATTTATATCAAAAGTATTTTCCTAAAGGTGCGGGATCAATTTTTACATTTGAAATCGCTGGGGATGAAAATGATGCAAAGAGATTTATTGATAATTTAGAAATATTTTCATTATTAGCTAATGTTGCAGATGCTAAATCATTAGTGATTCATCCTGCTTCAACAACACATTCACAAATGAATGAAGTAGAGTTAGCCAATTCAGGGATCAAATCTAATACAATTAGATTATCAATTGGTTTAGAACATATTGATGATTTATTAGAGGATCTTGAAAATGCATTTAATTATGTATAAAAATTTCTATTGATAAACAGCTGACCCCTGGGATGGCTTTTAAACTGTTATTAAAGTATAATTATATTGAGGTGATTTTAATGAGTGAATTTACCAAAATACCATATGTTGGAAAAGCAACTGAAGCATCACTAAAATTAATTGGTTATGAAACTATAGATTCATTAAAAGATGCTGATCCTGAAAGAATGTATCAAAGTGAATGTGAGATTAGAGGAGTTCCGATAGATCGATGTCAATTATATATGTATCGTATGGTTGTATATTATGCAAATACAAAAAATCCTGATTCTGAGAAATTAAAATGGTGGTATTGGAAAGATTGATATTGACAAGATTGACCAGATAAGTTAAGATTACAACGATAAATAAAGGCGATGAATAGAGGAGTAATTATATTTTACACATTAAAGAGAGTCTTGGCTGGTGAAAAGAGATATGTGCGGTATAATGAAAAAAGACTAGGAGCTGTATCTAGGATATTAAGATTGATTAGATAACGTGAGCCATGTTACAGGCAAGGCTATTATTTGATAGCTATTGAGGTTAATAAGGTGACTTATTAATGAATTAGGGTGGTACCACGATACTCTCGTCCCTTTGCTGGATGAGAGTTTTTTATATTTTAGGAGGAAAAGATGGAAGAAAGAAAATTTAGTGAACAAGAATTAGTTCGTCGTGAAAAATTACAGGAATTAATTGACAAAGGAATTGATCCTTTTGGTCAAAGGTTTGATGTTACTGCATATTCTAAAGAAATTAAAGAGAAGTATGGTAACAAGACACATGAAGAATTAGAAGAAATGACCGTTGAAGTAAAAATTGCTGGAAGAATTATGACTAAACGTCGTAAAGGTAAAGTATGCTTTATGCATATTCAAGACCGTGACGGTCAAATTCAACTATATGTACGTAAAGATGCAGTTGGAGAAGAGATATATGAAATTATTAAAAAAGGTGATATTGGAGATATTATAGGGGTTAAAGGGACAGTATTTATGACAAATACTGGTGAATGTTCAGTTAAAGTAGAAGAATATACTCATTTAACTAAAGCATTACGTCCATTACCAGAAAAGTATCATGGATTAAGTGATGTTGAAGAACGTTATAGAAGAAGATATGTTGATTTAATAATGAATGAAGAAGCTCGTAAAATTGCTTTTGCAAGACCAAAAATTATTCGTTCAATTCAGCATTATTTAGATAATAAAGGCTATGTCGAAGTAGAAACACCAGTATTGAATCCTATTTTAGGAGGAGCTAGTGCAAGACCATTTGTTACCCATCATAATACGTTGGATATGAATTTCTATTTACGTATTGCAACAGAATTATCTTTAAAAAGATTGATTGTTGGTGGAATGGATGCCGTTTATGAAATTGGACGTTTATTTAGGAATGAAGGTATGGATAGAACACATAATCCTGAATTTACAACAATTGAGGTTTATAAGGCATTTAGTGATTTAGAAGGAATGATGGATTTAACAGAAGGTATTATTTCTAATGCAGCTATGGAAGTATGTGGGACTTATGATATTGAATATAGAGGTAATAAAATTTCATTAGCACCTGGATTTAAACGTATTTCGATGACTGATGCAATTAAAGAAAAAACAGGAATTGATTTTGCTGAAAATATGAGTTTTGAAGATGCTAAGAAACTAGCCGCGGAGCATCATATTGAAGTCGAACCACATTTTGGATATGGTCATATTATTAATGAATTCTTTGAAAAATATGTTGAAGAAACAATTGTCGAACCTACATTTGTATATGGACATCCAATTGAAATTTCACCACTTGCAAAGAAGAATTTAGAAGATTCTAGATTTACGCAACGTTTTGAATTATTTATCTGTGGTAATGAATATGCTAATGCATTTACTGAATTAAATGATCCAATTGATCAATATGAAAGATTTGCAAATCAGCTAAAAGAAAAAGAACTTGGTAATGACGAAGCTAATGAAATGGATTTAGATTATGTAGAAGCATTGGAATATGGATTACCTCCAACAGGTGGTATGGGAATGGGTATTGATAGATTAGTTATGTTATTGACTGGTCAAGAAAGTATCCAAGAAGTGATTTTATTTCCTCAGATGAAGGTTAAAAAATAGTTGATAAAATCACAATGTCGGCAACTTAAGGTGTTGGTGATTTATTACAGTAAATTTTTTGAAAATAAAAAAGCGAAGATAAGAACGTTATATTCTAGTCTTCGTTTTTTTGCGCATGAAAAACTTGAATATTTTACTTTCTGTTTTTCTTTATCTTCTTCTAATATCATATCAATCAAATCTTCTTTGATTATCCCTATAGCCATATTTTGATTGATTTTCATTTCATATTTATAGTTGCTATATCTTTCTTCTGCTTTATTCTTTAATTCAGCTTCCCAAATACAATCCTGAACTATATTACTTAAATATAATGTTGCATATATGTCCTGTTCAATAAGCTGTGGTAATTTACCTGTGAAGTTTTCCATTTGAAGATTGTTTTTCAATAAATCATACGACGTCTCAATTCCCCATCTTTCAAAATATAACTCGCCTATTTCATTTGTATTGAACTCATCTGCTGATAAATCAGTTAGCAGATATTCAATTTCTCCGGTATTTAGCCTATATTTTATCAGTCTTACTTTTATGCTTCCTATTTCTTTGAATTTTTCATATATTTTAGTATTTCTATACATATTTATTCTTGCTTTGTCTAATATGATTTCTATCATTTCATCATCTTCACTCATTTGTTCTTTTTCTTTTGTAAGATCTTTTCCTCTTATTCTGAAAATAAAACTTTTTTCAAGAATATACATGAAATAATAAAGCATTTCCAAACTGAAATAATTACGATCCATAACGACTATAGTCTTTTTATTTTCAATCAATTCATTTATTTCCATAAACCCGTCTTTTAATGACTGTCTTTCAGGATATTTATTTCTATTGAAGCATGCCTGAAGATTAATTTTATTATAGACATCATATATACATGACAGTGCCCCCTGTGCAACCTCTTTTACACCTTTTTTAGATGTATTGCCATAAATGGCGAGCGTTGTTGGTGTTGTTGGCAGCAGAATATCACTTCCATCAACCGCAAATACCAAATATCCATTTTTTGTTTCCAGTTCTTCTTCATACCTGTAGATATGACCAACATGATGAAAGTTAAGTGCTTTAAAAGCTTCTGGATTTAAATTAAGTCTTTGTTTTGTATAAGCTTGTCTTGTCACAGAAAAATCATAATTCCTTTTGATAAAATAATTTCTAACATCCATTTTTAACGTTTTTCCTTTTCTTCCAAGAGAAGAAAGGACTGTATCTTTCATAGTCAATTTCCTTTCTCTAGAAAAACTTGTTTTTTTAGATTTTGCTATTTTCAGAAATTCTCCAGATTGAATGTAATTATAAAGTGATTTTATTCTTTTATGAGTATATTTTAA
>JAETPY010000071.1 GCA_021770925.1 Erysipelotrichaceae bacterium
ACGTAGTATCAATACTACACTTTTTTAGCTTCTTCAAAAAATATAACCAGAAGAAATATTATTTAAATATTACTTCTGGTTAATTATTTGTCATCTTAACTTAATGACATTGAGAAAATTCCTCCTTTTCATTTTGCTTTGAGTGTATAATAAATATCACTGTTAAGACAGTTATAAATATGAGATGAAACTTAATTAGAATACAGAAATAAGAACAATCAAAGAAGATTTTATTGATATTAGTAGAAAATGAAAACAAAAATATCCTATGAATAAAAAGAAAAGTTTTCAAGTTAAATGGATCTTAAAAAGATATTTTATGTACAAAAGATACCCATGATAAATCAATGTTTTAAGGGACTGATAATGTGTTCAAATAAGAATTTTTTATCATTTAAAATTTTAGAATCATAAATTGATTTTAATATATATGAAATCATTTTTTATTTAACATATATTTTGCTACCCTAAATTTAAAATTAGTAATCAAAAAATCAGGTATACTATTAATATTGAGCATATTTTTTATTTTTCCATATAGGATATAATTAGCATCTTCACAATAAATTTCAATCATTCTTGTTAAAATATCAACTGATGGTAAATATTCATTGCTTGCATATTTGTCGATTGTTGCTTTGTGTAGTCCCAATCTATCTACTGCATATCCTTTTGAAAAAACTATTTTTTCTTGTGCTTCTTTTAATCTATTTCCTAATGACTTTTTTCATCTCGAAAAAATCATAATGATCATATAGAGTATAGTGTGCATAAAAGAATTTTGTTCCCATTTTTTTATTATACGATCATATTAGATATTTTTTGGAGTGATGATAATAAAACCTTTTAATGAAGAGGGATGACAAATGAAAAAGTTATTAAATTATTTTAGTATATTTGCTGCTTGTTTTGCAGCAAATACACTACCACAATTGGGGTCTTTCCAATTAGATGCGCCAAGACAGTTAAAAAAGTGAATAATCACTGAAAGAAATGAAAAGATAGACCAGCTGCATTAATCATTTGTATAGAGAAATTTTAAGAAAAATTAAACTACTTAAGTTAAATAAAGGAAAAATTTCTGCTGTTCAGTATTTAATAAAAATGTCTCCAAAAAATTATTAAAAGCAATTTTAATGATGAAATTAGAAGAAATATCTGTTTTGTTGATAACAGGGCTATCATAGAATGCTGGATAAATTAAATTACTTATATAGGGCTTTTCACCCGAAAGAACTTCATTATAAAAATTCTGTTTCCAGTCAATATAATCACAACTATCTTTTATTCTAACTCTTCTCTATTTTTGACTAATATTTCCTTTCGAGTAATAATCGTAGATTACCCTGCAAACATAGATTTAAGTATTCTTTCATTTCTTGAATACTTAAACCACATCTTTTTAAACAAGCAGTCCTTGATGAAGATATTTTGGATATAGAATATCTTAAAGGTAAATTTCCAATAGAAGCAGGGACTCCTATGGGCGCAATCGTACCAGCATTAGGAACTGGTGCAGAAATGAATAATGGTGCAGTGTGACTACACATGAAGAAAAAACTGGAAAGGTGGAATTTTTGCTGTTCTTGATCCTAATTATACAATATCCGTTCCAGCAATGCAGGTTTTATCAGGTACTTTCGATACGTTAAGTCATGCAATGGAAACTTTGATAAAGGTAACGTATCAGATGAACTGGCATTAATTGTTATGAAAAATACAATCGTGAATATGCATCGATTATTAAATGATATTAATAACAAGCAGGCAAGAAGTAATTTGATGTGGGATTCTGCTATGGCAGATTATCAAGTACATCAGATTGAACATCAATTAGGGACATTTACTGATTGTAATCATGGACAGGGGTTGTCTGTTATTCAACCAGATTATTATAAAAGGGGCTGATGAAAAGTTTGTCAGATTTGCTAGGACAGTATTTGATAAAAATACTGCTGATGAGGGATTAAAAGCATTAGAAGATTTTATTAAAGAATGTCATTTGCCTACAACACTAAAAGAATTAAAATCAAAAGTAGAAATTACATCAGATTTATTAAAACAAGTGATGGATACAACTAATACTATCCAAAGTAATTCACGTTCTTTTACAAAAGATGAGATTTATGAAATTCTAGTTGAATGTCTGTAAAAAAGTTCCAGACATAACAGTCTGGAACCATGATTATTTTTGATTGAATTTTTCATTCAAGAAGTCAAAAATCGATTTATCTTTTTTACGATAGATTGCATAGTATGTGACACTGGCTTCTTGATCTATAATTGGAATAGCTACACGATTATCTTCTTTACCGTCTCTTTCAATTGTTAGATTGCTTCTAAAATTTGGGAGTGCTGATGCTTTAGTAAGTTCATCAAAGACACTAGCTTCTTCTTGAAAAAGTAAATGCGATTGAGGAATCATTTTCAAACACACCTCATTCCAATATCCTATTCTAGATAACAGTAATACGCTTTCTCCATTGATATCATCAAAACTGATTTCTTTGAATAAGGAAAATGGATGTGCAGGAGGAACTGAGAAGTATAATTGTTCATCGAATAGACGAATGCATTTGAAATTATCATTTTCGATTGGATGTGTAAGTACGATGATCGAAAATTCCAGACTTTTTAATCCAGCAATAAGTATTTCTTCATCGGAATCAAGGGTCTCATTTAGTTTCATGTTTGGATATATTTCTTTAAATATATCTTTCAATTCCCATATAGGTGCAGGACAAGATGAACCTATATGAATCGTATGTTTACTATTTTCATATGATTTTAAAGTTTTTATCATCTGTTCTCTTTGTTCTAACACTTTTTGTGCTAATTTTACTGCAAGTTCGCCATTATCATTTAAAGTAATTTTATTTTTCTTTCGATCAAACAGTTTCATTTCTAAGTCATTTTCTAATCGTTGCATGGCTCTTGTAAGTCCTGGCTGAGAAATCAATAATACATCAGCAGCTTTGGATAAAGTACCTTCTTTAGCGACAGTAACTAGCTGTTCTAATTGATAAAATTCGATCATTATCTTTCATCTCCTTTCAGTATGCATTTCAATTATAGCACAATGAAATATTGATATTGTACTTTTTTATAGAATTTTTTTAAAATGAAGTTAAAAGGAGGTTAACAATGCGATACAAGTTATTAAACAACGGTATACAGATTCCCATGTTAGGGTATGGAACTTTAAATATTTCACCCTCTATTGCAGAAAAATGTGTATTGGATGCGTTAAAATTGGGTTATCGCTTAATTGATACAGCAGCAGTTTATGGAAATGAAATAGAGATTGGACAAGCAGTTAAGAAATCTAATATTCCAAGAGAAGAACTCTTTATTACTACTAAGGTTTGGGTACAGGATGCTGGATATGAAAACACGTTAAAAGCATTTGAAACTTCCTTAAAGAACCTAGGCTTAGACTATATTGATCTATATTTAATTCATCATCCATATGGGGATTATTATGGTTCTTGGAGAGCAATGGAAGAATTATATGAAAAAGGTAAGATTCGATCAATTGGAATATGTAATTTCAGCAAAGAGCGTTTTGTTGATTTATACATGAATGCTCATATCAAACCGATGATCAATCAAATTGAATTTCATCCATTTTTTTCACAGGATGATTCAAACCTTTTTTTAGAACAATATCATTGCCAGTTGGAAGCATGGGCACCTTTAAATGATGGACAAAGAAATATATTTAATAATCTTATACTTCAGGAAATCGCAAAGAAATATGATAAAACAGTTGCTCAAGTTATTTTATGCTGGCATATCCAGAAAGGTATTGTTGCTATTCCTAAAACAATTCACAAGGAAAGAATGAAAGAAAATATGGATATATGGGATTTTAAATTAAATAAGGATGATTTAAAAAGGATCGAAAAGTTGAATCTGGGACATAGCGAAATCGTAGATTATCAATGTTATTCAACAGCTAAAATGTTAAATAAATACAAAATACATGATTAGGAGAAAAAATGATATTTTATTTCACTGCTTTAGGTAACTGTTTGTATGCAGTTAAGCAATTTGATAAAAATCTAATCTATATTCTATAAGTGATTCATCAAAAAGGATTTATATTTTAAAGATGAGACAATTGGAGTTGTAAGGCCTATTTATGCAGGAAAACCACCAAAAATGGTATGGGACTTTTTAGAAAAAACAACTTTTAAAACAGATTATTTCTACATGATTCCTACATATGGAAAAGATGATACTGATGAAGCTGAGTATATTTTGTATTTATTGGAAGAAAAAGGAAAATATGTTGATTATATTCATACGCTTTTAATGGTTGATAACTACTTACCTGCATTTGATACGAAAGAAGAAAAGAAATTAGATAAACAAGTAGAAAAACAAATTCAAATTATTTTAAATGATGTAAAGTAAAGGAATACTGACTGCAAATACAGGAAACCTATTTTTACATATTGTTGATGGAGGCACTCACAGCTATATATCTATGATCCAATATATTTACAATGTACTATCTGTCTTTGACGACATGCTTAATACAAATTAAATAAACATTTATACAAGGAGGAAAATACAATGAAAACAAGAAAAAACTTTGGGGCACACGCACATATTTATCCACAGCCTGTATTTATTATCGCTTCTTATGATGAAAATGGCACACCAGATGCGATGAATGCAGCTTGGGGAAGCATTGCTGATTATACAACAATTGCTCTTTATCTTGCTCCATCGCATAAAACAGTAGAAAACATCTTAAATCGCAAAGCATTTACTGTTAGTATGGCGACAGAAGATTATATGGTTGAATCTGACTATGTAGGGATTGTATCAGCAAACAATGTGCCAGATAAATTAGAAAGATCTGGATTTCATACTACAAAAAGTGAATTTGTCGATGCCCCATTGATTGATGAACTTCCTATGACATTGGAATGTGAACTCATCAGTTATGATACAAATACAGATTTATTGTTAGGAAAAGTTATCAATTTGAGTGCAGATGAATCAATATTGGATGAAACAGGAAAGATCGATCCATTCAAATTAAAACCAATCATCTTTGACTCTGTTCATGCAAGTTATTTAAATATTGGTAACAAAGTAGGTAATGCTTTTAATGATGGAAATAAAATTAACAACAAGTAAACAGGAGGAAATGAAAATGGAATATATAACTTTAAACAATGGAGTAAAAATGCCTAAAGCTGGTTTTGGAGTCTTTCAGGTAAATGATTTAAAACAATGTGAACAGGCGGTGTTAGATGCAATAGAAGTTGGATATCGTTTAATTGATACCGCACAGGCATATGGAAATGAAGAAGCAGTAGGAAATGCAATCAAAAAAAGTGGAGTACTAAGAGAAGAATTATTTATTACCACAAAAGTATGGGTAACAAACTATGGATATGAAAAGACAAAAGCACCTGTTGAAGAATCTTTAAAGAAAATGCAGCTTGATTATTTAGATTTAGTATTATTACATCAACCATTTAATGATTATTATGGTGCATATCGTGCTTTAGTTGATTTATATAAAGAAGGTAAAATCAAAGCTGTTGGGGTATCAAATTTTTATCCCGATCGTTTAGTCGATTTATCTATCTTTAATGAAGTAAAACCTGCTATCAATCAAGTTGAGGTGAATGTTTTTCATCAACAAATCGATGCCCAAAAATACAATGAGAAATATGGTGTGCAGTTAGAAGCATGGGCTCCATTTGCTGAAGGTAGAAATAATATGTTTTCAAATCCAGAATTAAAAGGAATTGGAGATAAGTATGGAAAAAGCGTTGCTCAAGTAATTTTACGCTGGTTATTACAGCGTGGGATTGTTTCACTTGCTAAATCAGTAAAAAAAGAAAGAATGGCAGAAAATATCAATATCTTTGATTTCGAATTGAGCGATGAAGATATGAAAGTAATCAGTGAATTAGATAAAAAAGAAAGTTCATTCTTCTCTCACTATGATCCAGCAGCTGTGGAAATGATTGCAGGATTGCATTAAGAAGGCTGGGAATTTCAATGAAAGTATTATTGATCAATGGGAGTCCCAATGCAAAAGGATGTACATATACAGCATTATCTGAAGTTGCTAAAATATTAAACCAAGAAAATATTGAAACAGAAATTATATATATAGGAAATAAAGATATTCATGGATGTATCGGCTGTCGCAAGTGTAAAACGAGTGGAAAATGTGTCTTTAATGATTGCGTCAATGAAGCTGCTCCTAAATTTAAAGATTGTGATGGTATTGTTATCGGTTCTCCCGTATATTTTGCTAGTGCCAATGGTACACTGATTTCTTTTCTTGATCGATTATTTTATAGTACACCAGCAGATTTAACAATGAAAGTTGGAGCATCTGTGGTTAGTGCAAGAAGAGCAGGAACCACAGCAACTTTTGATGAACTAAATAAATATTTTACGATTTCTGGAATGCCGATTGTATCTAGTCAATATTGGAATATGGTACATGGATATACTGCTGAAGATGTGAAAAAGGATGAAGAAGGTATGCAAACGATGCGTACATTAGGTAGAAATATGGCATTTTTGATTAAAAGTATTCAGTTTGGCAAAGAAAACCTGGGTTTACCTGAAAAAGAACAACCAATATTTACTCCTTTTATTCGTTAAAAATATAAGAGATTTTTAACAATTTCATAGGCAAATGTTTTACAAAATAGTGCTTTTGTAATATTTGCCTTTTCTTATTATCAAGTTACGATAGAATGGGCAGCAGTCATTATAATGAGCTGTTCAAATATTGTTGATCAAAAAGAAATAAATAATAAAAGAGTGAATAAAAATACCAAGGTACAAGATATTATGTGAGTGTCAGTATTTGAGGGATTTGAATAATTTCTATTTCCTTATCATAGTCATATTGATACTGAAACAATAATTATTTATTGGGTCAAGTCAATAATTCTCAAACAGTGTTTTATGATATTTATTTTAAATAGGAAAAGATTGATGGTCTAAGTAAAGAATTCTTTTTTAAAGGAAATCAAAATGCATCATTTGCAATTATCAATGCTGGAGAAGGCTTTTTTATGTGGGTTCAATCTATAAGAGATTTTCACATGCTCTTGAATTAAGCAAAAAAGGTAATAACGCCTTTGCATTAGAGTATTGAAGGGATGATGCAAAGAATAGATGCTATGGATCAGTTAGAAATTGGTATAAGTGCTCAAGGCTGAATTAATGAGACGATTGCTTTTTAGCAAGAACATATGAAAGATGAGGTAAGACAATGAAAAAAAGATATTTGCTAGTCGTTCTTTTCATAATCATATTTATTTTAGCAGTGCTTTATATTTATTATCAAATGAGTGATACAAAAACAAATGATTCACCTGATAAAGTTACGATAGATGATAATACTAATGAAACTGTCACAAATGGTATAAAAAGTTACCAAAATTTTTTATTAGATAACGTATTTCATTCAAAAGAGGATGGTAATATTCACTATAACATTTATATTCCTGAAAGCTATGATGGCAGTGAGCCATATGCTCTTTATATGACATTACCAGGTTACCAGGGACTTTATTTTCAAGGAATCGGAGTCAATTTAGAAACCGAAGATTTTGGTTTTGCAGCTCAGAATTATAATCCTCATATGATTATTGTTGCTCCTCAACTTAATGACTGGCAGGAAACTTCAGCAAATCAAACAATTGCCCTTACTGAGTATATGATTTCCCACTATAACATTGATACATCAAAGGTTTATGCAAATGGATATTCAGGCGGTGGTGAAACAATGTCGCTTGTTATGGGTATGCGACCTGATTTATTTACTGCATATCTTCATTGCAGTTCAAAATGGAATGGCAGTTATGAAGTTCTTACAAAGAGTCAAACACCTGTCTATATTGTGATTGGAGAAAATGATGAATATTACGGTTCTGAATCTTCACGCGAAACATACAGGCAGCTATATCAAATGTATGCAGACAGTGGAATGTCAAATAAAGAAATCAGTGCAATTCTTGTATTGGATGTGAAACCGACTTCATATTTTGAAAGTCAGGGTATTGAAAGCCAGCATGGTGGTGGGACTGCACTTTTCGCTCATGATGATAAAATCATGAGCTGGCTATTTTCTAAATAAAAAAGGAAGCGTGATAAATATGAAACTCAAAAGAACAATAGATGCCGTTTTATTCATGTTATTGATGATGCTGATGGCGTATTCATTTATGGAATCATGGATGCATGAACTATTAGGAATTATCATGATATTTTTAGTATTATTACATGAAATAGTCAATCGAAAATGGTTTAGATCACTTTTTAAAGGTAATTATTCTTTGACTAGAAAAGTGTTTGCTGTGATAAATTTCTGTTTGATCATTGGTATTGTTCTTGCTTTTGTTAGTGGCCTTTCAATGTCTGAGTTCATATCAATATTTGATTTTATACCAGTAGGTTTAGCAAGGAGAATACATATGGTATCAGTGCATTGGGTTTTTGTTTTTATGGCTTTACATTTAGGAATGCATTTTAAAGCAATTGTAACTTCTTTACACTTGAAGATTTCAAAACAGTCTGAAATAGTGCAAGTAGTATTTAATGATTTGATTTATTATTTAGTTATAGGAGTTGGAATATTATGTTTTATAAAAAATCGAATGATAGCTTATTTATGCTGACGGACTTTGTATATTTTAGTGAAGCGAATATTGTACAGTACGTGCTTGAATATTTTATGATATTTATTTCATTTGCAATGTCAATGTCTTTAATATTAAGCAATTTATTAAAAAGAAGAAAGGATGATGAAATTGTTAAATAAACTCTTTAAAGGATTTATAGGTTTTGCTTTGATGCTTGTGCTAGCTGGAGTGTACCAGCCAGTCAAGTGATGAGTCATCGTTAAATCAACTATCAGATAATAATACTTCACAAACAATCTTTAACTAATGGAACAGTGGTTGAAATTCAACCAGTAGAAGCTTATCCAGAGAGTTATTAGGAAACTGTGGAAATTGCTCAAAATGAATTAGGTACAAATGCAAGATCTGAAATTCAGAAACTTGATGTTGATTTAAATGATTATGATATGATTTTTCTAGGTTATCCTATTTGGTGGCATGATGCTCCAATGATTATTTATACATTTTTAGATAACAATGATTTTGAAGGTAAAACAATTATTCCTTTTTGTACTAGTGGTGGGGGTGATATTGGAGAAAGTATGGAAGGTATTAAAAATGCAGCAGGTGATGCAACTGTTTTAGATGGATATACATGATGTTGCAAATTGGATTGAAAGTTTAAATTATGAAAATGGAGGAAAATAGAATATGAAAAAGAAAATAGGAATTTTATTGGGTATTATTGCGGTGGTGATTGCAGCAGGTAGTTTTTACTATTTTAATAGTCGAAGCAATAATAGTGTAGGTATGAATCCTGATATTGTTAATGAAAATCAAAAAGAAGGAACAACGTCATTAAATTCAGATAGAACACTTGTTGTTTATTTTTCAAATGGCGGAAATACACAAAAACTTGCTAAAGAAATCTCTGATCAGGTAGGTGGAGATTTTAGACAAATCGTGCCAGCTGTTCCTTATCCAGAAGGTGATGAATTATTTGATTATACTGAAAATGAACAGAAGAATGACGGCAGACCAGAGTTGAATGATTTAGATATTGATATGAGTCAGTACGATACAGTTTTTCTAGGTTATCCTATCTGGTGGTATACTTATCCACAAATTATCTTAACTTTCTTTGATGAATATGATTTAAGCAATAAAACAATTGTTCCATTTGTAACACATGGTGGAAGTGGTATGAGTGGTACAGAAGAAGATATGCGTAATTATTTAGAAGGTAAAAATGTGACTGTTTTAGATGGATTAGCAGTGAGTAGAAATAATATTGAAGAAGATCAAAGCGAAACAGTATCAAACTGGCTTAAAGAATTGGGCTTTGTAGAATAGGAGTATATATAAATGAGAAAGCAAAAGTTAGGAAAAGATTTAGAAGTATCAGCTGTTGGACTTGGCTGTATGGGGATGAGTCATGCTTATGGAAAGCCATCTGATAAAGAAGAAATGAAAAAATTGATTATTGAAGCATTTCAACAAGGATGTAATTTCTTTGATACTGCTGAAGTCTATGTAGGAACAAATCCAGATGGTAGTTTATCTTACAATGAAGAAATTGTCGGTGAAGCATTGGCACCTTATCGTGATCAAGTCATCATTGCAACAAAATGTGGAATTATTATTGGAGAAGATAGAGAATTGATTACTGATGCTAGACCAGAGGTCATTCGTCAATCATTAGAGGGCAGTTTAAAGCGTTTAAAAACAGATTATATCGATTTATACTATCTTCATAGAATTGACCCCAAAACACCTATTGAAGTCGTAGCACAAACAATGAAAGATTTGATGGAAGAAGGAAAAATCAGACATTGGGGAATATCTGAAGCAGATGAAGAAACGATTCGCAAGGCACATGCCATTTGTCCATTGACTGCAATACAAAACCGTTATTCTATGATGTATCGTGATTATGAAAGTTTATTTGATACATTGGAAGAATTACAAATTTCTTTTGTAGCATTTTCGCCATTAGCTAATGGATTATTAAGTGGAGCTTATAATCAAAATAGTGTTTTTGAAGAAAAAGCTGATTATCGCTCTATAATGCCACAGTTTCAAAAAGAGACATATGAAGCTAATCAGAAACTTTTTGAAATGATTAACACGATTTCAAAAGAAAAAAACTGCACGCCTGCTCAGTTATCCTTGGCGTGGATGATTAATAAAAAGCCATTTATTATTCCTATTCCAGGGACAAGAAAAAGCTCTCGTTTAAAAGAAAATCTATCAGCTGGTGATGTTATCTTAACGCAGGAAGAAATTAAAAAAATTGATGACTTATTGGATAAAATTCCAATGTCTAAAGTATATGGAAGAAAGTAGAGGTAAATATGATGGGCTTTAACTTTAATATTAGTACAAATGCTATTTTTGGAGCAGATAAGTTGAATGAATTACATACGATGATCAATACACCAATGGGAAGTGTTCAAGGGAAAAAAGCGCTGGTTGTTATCTCTAATGGAAAATCAATGAGCTCAAATGGATACTTAGAAAGACTTGAAAATGAATTAAATCTTGCTGGTGTTGAGTATGTCATTTTTGATAAAGTGGCATCAAATCCTACAAAGGATATTGTTGAACAAGGTGCAAGAGCAGCTAAAGTAGAAAAATGTGATTTTGTTGTCGCACTAGGTGGCGGTAGTGTGATTGATGCTTCTAAAGCAATTGGTTTAATGGCAACAAATCCTAGTGAAGATTTATGGGATTATGTTTTCTTTGGAACAGGAAAAAAACAATTTTCACCATATCCATCACTACCAATTATTGCTATTTCTACGACTGCAGGAACCGGTTCGGAAACAGATGGTGGAGCAGTTATTACAAATACGCAAACAAATGAGAAAACAGGTGTGTTTGGGGCAGGAACAATGCCAGTATTGGCTATCATCGATCCAAAGTTGATGCCAAGTGTACCTAGTAAATTTAAGGCATATCAAGGGTTTGATACTTTATTTCACAGTACAGAAGGTTTTATTTCTAATAAAAGAAATGCAATGAGTAAAATGATTGCCAGTGAAGCTATTTTCAATGTCAGCGAAAATTTAGCTACGACAATTAATGAACCTGATAATATTGAAGCAATGGAAAGTGTTGCATTTGGAAGTTATTTATCTGGACTTCAAATGTGTGTAGGATCATGTACAAGTGCCCATCCATTAGAACATGCGTTAAGTGCCTATCATGAAAATCTTCCACATGGTGCTGGATTGATTATGATTTCTAAAGCATACTATTCATTCTTTATTAATAAGCATCTATATGATGACAGATTTATTGAAATGGCAAAGCTTATGGGGATAAAGAATGCAAATAAACCTGAAGATTTTATAACTGCACTTGTGAATTTACAAGAAGCTTGTGGAGTTGCTGATTTAAAAATGTCTGATTATGGTATTACTCCTGATGAATTTAGTAAGATGGCTAAAAATGCAAGAGATACATTAGGGGTCAATTTTGATAATGATCCAATTATGTTAACAGAAGAAGACTGCATTGCTATCTATCAGGATTCTTATCGTTAAGGGGGTGATATTATGAATCGACCTTATATTATTTGTCATATGTTACAGTCGATAAATGGAAGTATTTCTGGAAGATTTTATGAAGATGAAGAAACACATATGCTTGCAAAAACTTATTCAAAGATGAGTGAACAATTTGATGCTGATGGAATTATTTATGGAAGTGTTACTGCTTATGAATTATTTGCATCAAATGAACCAAAACAAATATATAATGATTCAAAGTGTTTTTTAAATGAAGAGGATTATATTGCACAAAATGTTCATCAAAAGTGGATCGTCGTTTTTGATCCAGAGGGAATGATCAATTGGAGTAAAAAATCATTAGAAAATCCTAGATTAATAAAAAGGAATATTGTTGTCATTCTTTTAGAACAAGTGTCCAATAGTTATCTATTGCATCTTCAAAAATTAGGAATATCATATATTTTTGGAGGTAAAATAAATATTGATATTGAAAATGTCTTAAATAAACTTTATGAAAAATGTAATATCCAAAAGTTATTATTACAAGGTGGAGGAAAATTGAATGGCTCTTTTATGAATGAAAATCTTATTGATGAAATCAGTTTAATCATATCTTCAAATGTAAATATATCTGATACAAATGTAATGTGTTTTGAAGAAAGTTCATTTTCTAAGAAAAATGAATTAATAAAATATGTCATCAATGATTGTCAAATATTACGCTTTTCTGGTATTTGGCTCCATTATAAAAAATCAACTTAGACAGATGATGAATTGAGGAAACATTTAAAACAATTGAGAACTATGATATTGCTTCATTACTTTTAATAGGCTGTTTCAAATGATTTTTCTCAAAAATATAATCATGATTCTGGTACCCTGACATAGGGGCAAACAATATAAATAAAAAGATGCCTGTTTTACAAAATAGTAAAGCAGTTCTTAGTACTTCACCAGATATTATGGAAATATATTCTTTTTATCTATAGGAAGTGTAACAGCTTTTATATTTAATTCTAACTATAGAGATAGTCACAGTATTATCAGGGTCAACAGTTAAATAGCGGTCGTAGAGAGCAGGTTTGTGAAAATGACCAGCAGATTGATTTTATTAAGATCGAGAGATTTGATATCTTTATTATATAAGACTTGAGAATAATCATTGAAATATAGTGTTTTAAATGTTGTTACGGTTTCATTTTTGTAGAAAAAAGTAGGATGGAAATCCATGGTGCTTATTCATTTATGGGTAAGAGGATCCATTAGGGGCTGTAACAATTTACAGTTTCATAAAATTAAAAAGCGCTTAGGTAACAATGGCATTAAGTTAAGATGACATATAGCTAACCAGGAATCATATCAAAATAGATATTGAGTTCTGATTTTTATTTTCGCAAGCTGAAAATAAAAATCAGATAAAAATTTATAGATAAGGAAACATAATGTTTTTTATATGATTTATTTTAAAAGAACTTATGCTAAGTAACTGTGAAACAAAATTAACAGAAATGTTAAATGGTTTATTATTTGATGAAATATTGGCTTTAAGCAGTCATGTATCTTGGAAGATATAAAGAATATGATTCATAATGGCTGCTGATAAGATATTTAATGATTGTTATTTATATTTTTATAATAGGAAAGAAATTGTGATAGATCAAATGGTAGAAATTTACATTAGGTGAATATTTAAAAGCTGGATATGAGATTTTGGGCATTTTCGAGTTCTAATGGAAAATATAAGAACAGAAAAAAACTGATAGATAAAAAGGTTCGGCAATTTTCAATGGCATCCCTGGTAGAAATCGAACCGGCAATTAATCCTTAAAAGCATCGTCTATTGAGGTTTTAAAATGTTTAAAAAGACCAGTATTTATGCGTGTTTAATAGCGATTTGCGGTTGATATAAAAACATCTAAAATTGTCTGTAAATAAGCTTGTTTTCGTATTACAATTAGCAAAAATTATCTCTATTAAAGTGAAAATCATAATTGAACTCAGTGATGAAATTTAGCATTAAAAGTATGTATACATAACTAGTTTGATTCTAACTGAATTCACAAATGAGTGGTAATTTTTTGATTTCGGTGGTCAAATCATCGGTATCAATCATTATTGTTAAACAAAATATGAGAACTATTCAAAATTGCTACCATAATATTTAGAAGAGCCATTTGCAATATGTTGCAGTTTTCTATTCTAAAGTGCATTATATCTTCTAATATTTATATTCTTGCATTAGATTAGTATAAACGTATTAGAAGCATAAGCGTTTAAAAAGCACAGACCACTGTATTGCAGTTTGTGCTATTTCTTTACATATTTTTAGCTAGTAATTTTAATTATGCTGCTGTTTTAGGATTTGAAAGTAATTTAGTCAATGTTTCTAATTTTGATTCTTTAGCTAAAAAATTGTTATTATTTGAAGGCTCTTGTATACTCTCGGTTTTTTCACTATAAGCAGCTTTCTTTTTTATGTAGTGCAGCTCCTTCAAATTCTGGTGTTGGAACTTCTGTATCTTTATCTGCTTTGAGACCTTTGGCATTATAGAGTCATTCC
>JAETPY010000072.1 GCA_021770925.1 Erysipelotrichaceae bacterium
TCCACGTGCTCTGTAGTATACCACCTCTCTTATAGGATACTACAAAAACGATTGGATGAGAATTATTTTTAATAAAATGTTTGTGTCTGACCGACGAAGGCGGACGGAAATGGAGGGAATTATGATTATAATCAGTTAGCGACTGATCTTTATTGCATTTTAACGGCCTTAGATGTTCATGATGCAGCTCTTGTAGGTTTTTCGATGGGCGGGGCCATTTGCGTTCGTTATATGAGTAAATTTGATAATGAGCGCATAAATAAACTGGTTCTTGCTGGAGCGGCAGCACATTCTTTTACACGCACAAAATATAATCCTAATGGTAAAACTATTGATGAAGTTAATGATTTGATTAAACAATGTTATGTTAATCGACCTAAAATGGTTCATGATTTTGGGCAGGATGTGTTTGCTTTAAATCATGGTAATGAATTTATGAACTGGTTTTCGTCAATTTGTTTGAAAGGCTCTGGGATTGGGACGATTCAAACTGCTGTTTCATTACGCGATGAAGATGTTTATCAAGATTTATTTAAGATCAATGTTCCTACTTTAATTATACATGGAATATTTGATAAGATTTGTCCTTTTTCTTTTGCTTTAATTATGAATGAATGTATTAGCAATTCTTATTTATGTAAATTTGAACATAGTGGTCATGGTGTTTTTTATGATGAACAGAAACGGTTTAATCAAGTATTAATAGATTTCATTGAAAAATAAAACCTGCAATGTTTTGCAGGTTAAAGAATTTTTTCATAAGCACGACGCTTTTCTTTATTTTCTAAATAGATAGTTCCACAGTATTCAAATCCATATTTGGCTAAAAAACGCTGCATAGAAAGATTATCTTCATGAGTATCCATACGAATGCTAGGCATATTAGAAAATAATTTCAGGGTTTCATCAAGAATTATTTTTGCTAGTCCCTTACCTTTATAATCATCACGAATTGCAATGCGGTGTACGACAATGTATTTACCGTCTTGTAACCATTTTCCTTCAATATAGTTATAGTTGGGTTCTGCAGCTTTTGAAATCATCGCTGTTGCTAGAACTTCACCATTGTCTTCTAAAACATAGGCTTCATTTTGACTAATATCATTAATGATTGAAATTTCATTTGGATAACCGTCTTGCCATTGATTAATACCCTGTGCTTTAAAATAAGATTTAGCCTGATTGATAATCCCCATAACTGCATCTAAATCATTAGTTTTTGTTAATCTTAATTTCATCTAATCACTTCCCTGTTTATAAATATAACATAACGATAAAAAAATAGAAATTAGTATTTACTAAAATCGATAGAAAAGATAAATAAGTTTATATAAAAAAGGTATGTTAAATAAAAATTTCATTGTATACTAATGATGAGGTGATACGATGATTAAAATAGAAAAAGCATATAAAGTATTTAATGAATATGTTAAAAATTATGACATAACAAATCCTAAAATAGAATTAAAAGTAAAGCATACCTATAGTGTTGTTAATAAGGCTAAAGCAATTGCTGAAAGTTTAAATTTAGAACGATCAGAAGTTGATTTAGCATGTTTAATTGCATTATTACATGATATTGGGCGTTTTGAACAATTAAAAAGATATAATAGTTTTTATGATAATTTAACTGTAGATCATGCAGATTTTGGTGTGAAATTATTGTTTGAAGATAAATTGATTGAAAAGTTTAGTAATAATCGAGATAATGATGCAGTTATTTATAAGGCAATTAAAAATCATAACAAATTTACAGTAGAATCTAGTTTAAATGAACGTGAGTTAATGCATGCAAAGATTATTCGTGATGCTGATAAAATTGATAATTTAGAAATTAAGTGTACACTTCCACTTGAGCCGATTTTTGATAAGACTAAAGAAGAAATTGAAAAGCAGACAATTAGCGATGCGGTTTATCAATCTTTTTTAAACCACCAGACAGTTTTAAGTAGTACACGTAAAACAGATTTAGATGTTTGGGTATCGCATTTTTCATTTGTTTTTGACTTGAATTATAGATATTGTTTTTTAGAAATCTTGAGTAACAAGTATATTGATATTTTATACGATCGTTTAGATTATCAAAATAGTGAAACAAAAGTTAGAATGCTAATTATTTATCAGAAAGTGATGAATTATATAATGGAACATGTAAAATAATTCTGAAGATTGTCAGGATTATTTTTAATTAAAATAGTTTTAACTGTTCAAAAGATTCATCATTTTTCTTGTAACCTTTGATAATATCACTCATTTTATATGCAATCTTATATCTGCTGCATTCACTGATAAAGATTTTTTTAAGTTCATGAATACGAGGGCTGTTACATAGATAATTATTGCCAAATTGATCGATATATTGTTTTTTGATACCAGGAAAATGTAAATCTAACTGATTAAAAAAATATTCACGTTGATTATTACGTAAGGTTACACCAAACATAGGATAGATGAAATTAGCATTGGCTAAATATGCTTGATGGACAAGCTGTCTGATATTTTCGGGGGTATCATTAATAAATGGTAAAACTGGCGCCATTATGATACCAGAATAAATATTATTTTGGCGTAGTTTTTTTAATGCTTCGAAACGCTTTGATGATGGAGAAACATGGGGTTCTATTATTTTAGAAAGCTTATCATTACTGCATGTAATGGTAATACAAACAAGAACAGACTGCTTAGTGTTAATCTGTTTAAGCAAGTCTATATCATTTATAATTGTATGACTTTTAGTTGTTAACATCACCCCAAATCCTGTTTGATTGATAATATTTAAAGCCTGATGAGTTATTTTTAATTGTTGTTCATAGTGATTATAGGGATCAGACATTGCTCCGATTGCAATCACACCTTTTCTTTTTTTTGAACAAAGTTCTTTGGAGAGAAGGGAAATAACGTTCTTTTTAATTTTCACTTGATCAAAGTCAATAATATTATAACAATCACTACGACTGTCACAATAAATACAACCATGATGACATCCTTGGTAAAGATTCATATTATAGTCAAAACCAAACCAGATATTTTTTTTATCAGCTTTATTTTGAATAATGGATTTAGCTTCTATTTCAGGAATTTTCATATTTTTGTACCTCATAAATAGACTATAACATAAGAATATCATGTTGAAAATAAAAAAATTATGGATGAAAGTTGTTGATTTTACTAGGGTTTCAATGTTTGAACAAAATTTGATAAAAATTTTGAACATCAAACTATTTACAAATGGTTTGTTTTTGTTATAATGTACGCGTAATATACACGAGGAGGAATAAAACGTGGAATTTGAAAAAGTAAAAGAAATAATCGTTGATACTTTAAGCTGCGATGAGGATGCAGTAACTTTAGATGCTAATTTAAAAGAAGATCTAGATGCCGACTCATTAGATGCAGTTGAATTAATTATGGCTGTAGAGGAAGAATTTGATATTGAAATTCCTGATGAAAAAGCAACTGAAATCAAAACAGTTCAAGATATCGTAGATTATATTAAAGCAAACGCTTAATTTTTATTACCCAGTTTGACTGGGTAATAATTTTACTGAAAAATTATTTTGATGTTCAAAGTATGAACATTTATTTTTTAAACAAAATTTACTTTGATATTCAAAACAAAGGAGAATGACATGAAAATAGATTTAGTAAAGCAACTTATTAATGAATTTGAAAACTCAGAAGTTTTCAAGATGAAAGTAGAAATAGATGATATCAAATTAGAGTTAGAAAAAACACCAGTAGCATCGGTGAATGTAGTAAATACTCCTGTTACAACACAAGTAACAAATACAGAGATTATAGATGATGTACCAGTTAAGGAAAACACAGAAATAAATGGAACACCTGTTAAATCACCAATTGTTGGTGTTTATTATGCGTCTAGTTCACCAAATGCTAAGCCTTATGTAGAAGTAGGAAGTAAAGTAAAAGCAGGTCAGGTGTTATGTATTGTTGAGGCAATGAAAGTAATGAATGAAATCAAGGCACCAATTGATGGAATAGTTAGCGCAATCATGGTAGAGACAGAAGACTTAGTAGAGTATGACCAGGTATTAATGGTCATTGAAGGGCAATAACTATGTTTAAGCGAATTTTAATTGCTAACCGTGGCGAAATTGCGGTAAGAATTATTCGAACTTGTCAAGAATTGGGAATTGAAGCTGTAGCAGTTTATTCTGATGTCGATAGTACCTCATTACATGTGCAGTTGGCAGATCATGCAGTATGTATCGGACCGGCTAAAGCGGCAGATAGTTACTTAAATATGAAAAATATTTTAAGTGCTGCAACAGCGCTGGGATGTGATGCAATTCATCCTGGATTTGGTTTTTTATCAGAAAATTCGACCTTTGCCCGTTTAGTTGAGGAGTGTGGGATGACTTTTATTGGACCAAGTGGTGATGTTATCGATATGATGGGAAATAAAAGTATGGCACGTCAAAAAATGATTGAAGCAGGGGTGCCAGTTGTACCGGGAAGTGATGGCAGTGTTAATACTTTAAAAAAAGCAAAAGCAGCAGCTAATCACATAGGCTATCCAGTTTTAATTAAAGCCTCAGCTGGAGGTGGAGGACGTGGAATGCGTAAAGCTTTTAGTGAGGAAGAGTTTGATGATGCATATTTAACTGCTAAGGCCGAGGCTAAAGCCTGTTTTGGTGATGATGATATGTACCTGGAAAAGCTGATTTTAAATCCTAAGCATATTGAATTTCAGATTTTAGCGGATAATTATGGCAATGTAATTCATTTAGGCGAACGTGACTGTTCGATTCAGCGACGTAACCAAAAGATGATTGAGGAAGCACCAAGTAAAGCTTTGACACCTTTATTACGACAAAAGATGGGAGAAGATGCCATTAAAGCTGCTATTGGCGCGGGTTATCGTAATGCAGGGACAATTGAATATGTCCTTGATCAAGAAGGAAATTATTATTTTATTGAAATGAATACCCGAATTCAAGTAGAACACCCGATTACAGAAATGGTGACAGGGGTGGATTTAATTAGGGAACAGATTAGAATCGCTGCAAATCAAAAATTAACTTATAAACAAAGTGATATTCATTTAAATGGACATGCAATAGAATGTCGAATCAATGCCGAAAACCCACAAGAAGGGTTTAGGCCATGTCCAGGGATTGTTAAAAGTATACATTTGCCAGGAGGACCTGGGGTAAGAATTGATACAACTTTGTATCAAGGCTATAAAGTATCGTCACACTATGATTCAATGATAGCTAAAGTAATTGTGCATGGTTCTAATCGTTTAGAAGCAATTCGAAGAATGCGCAGAGTTCTGGCAGAACTAGTCATTGATGGAATTGATACAAATCAGGAACTACAATATTTGATTTTGCATACAGGTGAGTATGTAAAAGGAAATTTTGATACTGGTTTCATTGAAAATAACTTAGATAAGCTGGTGGGATAATAAATGGAAGAGTTATTTAGAGCGCGAAAAGAGAAGTTAAATTTATTTAAATCAATTCGTAATAAAATGCAGGATAAAAAAAGAATTGATGTACCGGATGGTATTTATACTAAATGTGACAGTTGCGGGGAATCGATTTTAAGTGAAGATTTAAAAGAAAATTATTATGTTTGTCCTAAGTGTAATGCTCATTTAAAAATGCGGGCATATACAAGATTAAATCTTTTATATGATGGTGCAAAATATAAAGAATTATATAAAAATATAAAATCTAATGATCCATTAATGTTTCCTGGTTACAAAGAAAAATTAAAAAAATTAGAAGAAACAACTAATTTGGATGAAGCAGTTGTTTGTGCTACAGGAAAAATTGATGGAAAAAAAGTTGTTGTTTGTGTAATGGATTCACGTTTTTTAATGGGAAGTATGTCTGGTGCAGTTGGAGAAAAAATCACGAAAGCAGTTGAACATGCAACAAAGCGAAAATGTCCAATCATTATCTTTACAACTTCAGGGGGAGCCAGAATGCAGGAGGGAATTATTTCATTGATGCAGATGGCTAAAACAAGTGCAGCGTTAGCAAAACATCATGAAGCAGGATTATTGTATATTTCATATATTACTCATCCAACTACTGGGGGTGTAACTGCTTCATTTGCTATGCTGGGTGATATTATTATTGGAGAGCCTAAAGCATTAATTGGATTTGCTGGTCCACGAGTAATTGAATCAACAATTAAACAAAAATTACCAGAAGGATTTCAAAGAACTGAATTTATGCTGGATCAAGGGTTTGTTGATTTAATAGTAGAACGTCCTAAAATGCGGGAAACTATTATTAAGTTATTAAAAATGCATAGCAGGGGGGCGCAATAATGTCACTGCAGGAAAAAGAAATCAAAATTAAAGAAATTGAATTAGAGTTATTAAAATTAAAAGATGATCAAGAAATTGATCATACTTTACAGATTCAAGATTTAGAAAATACAAAAGCACGCTTAGAAACAGAAGCTTATCAGAATATTAGTGCTTATGATCGAGTTTATTTGGCTAGGAAGTCAGATCGTCCAAATGTCTATGAATATATTGAGAATCTTTTCGATGATTTTATTGAACTGCATGGAGATCGTGTTTATAAAGATGATGGCTCTATTGTCGGTGGATTAGCAATGTTCAACAATATTCCTTGTACAGTAGTTGGTCATTTGAAGGGAAGAACATTAGAGGAAAATCTAAAATGTAACTTTGGAATGTCATCACCAGAAGGATATCGAAAAGCAATGCGTTTAATGAAACAGGCAGAAAAATTTAATCGTCCAATTATTACGTTTGTAGATACTCCAGGTGCCTATCCAGGTCTTAAAGCTGAAAAACATGGAATTGGTGAAGCAATTGCACGTAATTTAATGGAGATGTCACAATTAACGGTTCCGATTATTGTTGTTGTAATTGGTGAAGGTGGAAGTGGTGGAGCCCTTGCTTTGAGTATTGGAGATCGAATGGTAATGCTGGAAAATAGTGTTTATTCGGTTTTATCGCCTGAAGGGTTTGCATCAATTTTATGGAAAGATAAAGATGGTTCACGTGTTCAAGAAGCGGCAGAGCTAATGAAATTAACAGCTAATGATTTATATGAAATGAAAATTATAGATAAAATTATTAAAGAGCCTCATGGTGGGATTACAAAAAATCGTGAATATGTATATAGACGTTTAAGAATTTATCTTCGTGATAGTCTTGAAGAATTAATGAAATTATCAAAAACGTCATTAGTGAGCAAACGTTATAATAAATTTAGAGAAATGGGTCGAACTGTTAATGACTAATCGTGATATTTTAAATCGGGAATTAATCAATCATCTGTTTGTTAGATTATTTAATCAAATATTAAATATTGAAACACAATATATGACGGGTCATGGAGTCGAAGATTTGAGTTTATCAGAATTGCATATTATTGATGCAGTAAGCTCTTTAACATATCCAACCATGTCTACTATTGCTTCACAGGCAACTTTAACTAACGGAACCATTACGACGGCAATAAAAAAATTAGAGGCAAAGGGTTATGTTAAGCGTCGCAAAGATGAAAATGATCGTCGTATTATTCGTGTTGAGTTAACTGCTAAGGGAAATCGTGTTTGTAAGGTTCATCGTGAATTTCATGAAGAAATGGTTAATCAGGTATGTGAAAATAGTCATGTTCTTGAAGATGAATTATTAATTAAATCGTTACAACAGCTGGTTTATTTCTTTGAAGATATTAAAGAAAAATATTAGGAGATTATATGAATGGATTAAAAATATTATCAACTGGTTACTATGCACCACAGCGAGTTCTTGATAATTTCAATCTTGAAAAAATGGTTGAAACATCAGATGAGTGGATCGTCTCTAGAACCGGAATAAAAAAAAGACATATTAGTGAAAATGAAAGTTGTGTTGATTTAGGGTATCAGGCAGCTTTAAAGGCAATTGAAAAAGTAGATAAGAGTAAAATTAGTCTTATAATCTGTGCTACGATGACACCAGATTATTTTACCCCTAGTAATGCTTGTTTAATTCAAGAACGATTAGGATTGAATAGTCAAGAAGTGATGTGTTTTGATTTAAATGCTGCTTGTAGCGGTTTTGTTTATGCCTTGACAGCTGCTCAATCATTGTTACAAAACTTAGGTGACAAGTATGCTTTAGTAATCGGATGTGAAGAAATATCAAAAATAATTGATTTTAATGATCGTAATACTTGTGTTTTATTTGGTGATGGAGCAGGTGCACTGGTTATTAGTAATGGTGAGGGGATTTTTGCTAGTTACAGTAATGCTGCTGGTAATTTAGATGCTTTAAAAGCACCTGCAGTTAATAGGATAAGCGAAAACCATTATCTTACTATGGCTGGACAGGAAGTATTTAAATTTGCAATTAAAGTAATTCCTGAAAGTATTAATGCGGTTTTACAAAAAGCTAATTTAACCCTTGATGATATTGATTATGTTGTATGTCATCAAGCAAACTATCGAATTATTAAAAATGTCTATAAGAAGATGAAGTCGTCTGAAGAAAAGTTTTATATGAATTTACAAGAATATGGAAATACATCAGCAGCCAGTATTCCGCTTGCTTTAGGTGAGATGGATGAAAAAGGACTATTAAAACCAGGAAATAAAATAATTTGTGTTGGTTTTGGTGGTGGACTTACTTGGGGTGCAGTATTAATGGAATGGAGTTAGAAGATGAAATTAAATGAATTATTAAATATAAAATATCCTTTGATTCAAGGGGGAATGGCAAATATTGCGACTGGCAGGTTTGCTGCTAGTGTATCTAATGCTGGAGCGCTTGGTTTAATTGGTGCAGGTGGTATGGATATGGCAACATTAAAAAAGAATATTGAAATTTGTCGGAGTTTAACTGATAAACCATTTGGAGTCAATATTATGTTGATTAATCCCTGTGCTGATGAAATGGCACAATTAGTGATTGATGAAAAAGTTCCTGTTGTTACAACTGGAGCAGGGAACCCTGGAAAATATATTAAAGCCTGGAAAGAAGCTGGAATCAAAGTATTGCCAGTTGTACCAAGTGTAGCATTGGCTAAACGCTTAGAAAAATATAATGTTGATGCCATTATCGTTGAAGGTAGTGAAGCAGGTGGTCATATAGGGGAGTTAACTACCATGGCTTTAGTTCCTCAAGTTGTTGAAGCAGTTAATATACCTGTTATTGCAGCAGGAGGAATTGCTTGTGGAAAACAAGTTTTAGCTGCTTATGCTTTAGGGGCTTGCGGTATTCAAGTTGGAACGTGTTTACTTGCTAGTAATGAGTGTCCAATTCATGAAAATTATAAACAAGCTATTATTAAAGCTAAAGATACGAGTACAACCGTAACGGGCAGAATTGCGGGGACACCAGTAAGAATCATTAAAAATAAGATGGCTAAAGAATATATTAAGCGTGAAAAAGAAGGCGCTGATATGATGGAACTTGAAAAGTATACATTAGGATCGCTAAAAAGAGCCGTGTTAGAAGGCGATGTAGATACAGGTTCACTAATGGCTGGACAAGTAGCTGGAATGGTAAATGAAATAAAACCAGTAGCAAAGATTATTGAAGAATTATTTGATGAGTGTAAACAAGAGTTTAAAAAATTAGAAAGCGAGTTTTAATGATGAAAAAAGTACACATAGGTGAAATGAGTCTTGATGTTCCAATTATTCAAGGTGGAATGGGAGTAGGAGTTTCGCTAGGAAACTTAGCTGGAAATGTTGCTTTAAATGGTGGAATGGGAGTTATTTCAACTGCTCATCCTGGTTATCGAGCTGTTGATTTTGAAGCTGATCCAATAGGTGTTAATCGTAGAGAGCTGGCTAATGAAATAAAAAAGGCCAAAGAGATTGCTAAAGGTAAAGGAATGGTAGCAATCAATGCTATGGTTGCCATTACTGATTATGCATCTTTAGTTGAAGTAGCTGTAAAAAATAAGATTGATGCAATTATTTCAGGAGCAGGATTACCAATGAATTTACCTGGTTTTGTTAAAGATACAAAGGTAAAGATTGCTCCTATCGTATCTAGCGGCAAGGCCGCAAAATTGATTTGTAAGACATGGGATCGTAAATTTAAAGTAGCGCCGGATTTTGTGGTGATTGAAGGTAGTGAAGCTGGTGGACATTTAGGATTTCATAAAGAAGATGTGTTAAATAAAACAACAGCTAAATTATCAGATATCTTTAAAGAAGTAAAAGAAACAATGCAGCCATTTGTCGAAAAGTATAAAAAAGAAATACCGATCTTTATTGCTGGTGGAATTTATGATAGTAAGGATATTCAAAAATATTTAGATTTAGGGGCAGATGGGGTACAGATGGCAACTCGTTTTATTTGTACTGATGAATGCGATGCTGATATTAAATATAAACAAGCTTTTATTAATGCAAACAAAGAGGATATTGAAATTGTTAAATCGCCAGTAGGAATGCCAGGAAGGGCAATTATGACAAAGCTTACTCAAAAACTTAAAAACGATGAAAAGATTCCAGTTAAAAGATGTTATAACTGTTTAATTCCTTGTGATGTAAAAAGTACTCCTTATTGTATTAGCAGTGCTTTAATCAATGCTGTTAAAGGTAATCTTGACGAGGGGTTAGTATTTAGCGGCAGCAATGGATATCGTAATGATAGGATCATTTCAGTAAAAGAATTAATGGATGAATTAAAGGGAGGATTAAAATAATGGGGAAGATTGGATTTGTATATGCTGGTCAAGGTAGTCAGGTAGTAGGTATGGGTAAGTCATTCTATGATAATTATCAGCTGGCAAAAGATATTTTTAATAATATTGATTTAGATATTGATGTAAAAAAATTGTGTTTTGAAGGACCGATAGAAGAGTTGTCTAAAACTAGTAATACACAGCCTTGTATGGTGACTGTTGCTGTAATTGCAACAAAATTATTAAAAGAAAATGGTATTGCTCCAGATTATGTAGCGGGATTAAGTTTAGGAGAATATTCAGCGTTAAACGCAGCAGGTGTATTAGATGATCAAACAGCAATTAGTTTAGTTCATTTTAGAGGACAAGCAATGGAACGAGCTGTAGCTAATATGGAAAGTAAAATGGTGGCAATTATTGGTTTGGATCGTGAATTGCTAAATCAAGCTGTTGAAAAAGCAGGTGATTTAGGTGTGGTTTCTATTGCTAATTATAATTGTCCTGGACAATTGGTTATTGGTGGTGAGGCAAATGCGGTTATTAAAGCGAGTGAAATGGCTTTGCAAAAAGGTGCACGGCGAGCTATACCATTAAATACAAGCGGCCCTTTTCATACAAAATTATTAGCACCTGCTAGTCAGGAACTTAAAGAAAAATTTGCAGCTATAACTTTTAATGAAATGCAAATACCAGTTATTTTCAATAGTTCAGCAAAAGAGTTAGAAACAAATATAAGCGTGGCTGAAATGTTAGAAAAACAAGTAATGTCACCAGTATATTTTGAAGATAGTATTCGTTATATGTTAGAAAATGGTGTAGACACAATTATTGAAATTGGTCCAGGTAAAGTATTGAGTGGATTTATTCGTAAAATTGATAAGACAATAAAGACTTATCAAGTTGAAGATCAAGAATCGTTAAATAAAACAATTTCTGGATTAAAAGGAGAATAAGATGAAATTAAAAGATAAAGTAGTTTTAGTAACTGGAGGAGCTCAGGGGATTGGAAAAGAAATTTGTTTAACCTGTGCTCGTGAAGGCGCTAAAGTAGCTGTTAATTATGTTGATTTTGGTAATAACAAGGAAATTGCAAAAGCAACAAAAAAGGAACTTGAAGATCTTGGAGCTGCAGTTATGCTGGTTCAAGCAAACGTTGCTTCATTTGAAGAAACAGAAACGATGTTTAAGGAAATCATGAAAGAATTTGGGCGGATTGATGTAGTAGTAAATAATGCTGGAATTACTAAAGATGGTTTATTAATGAGAATGAAAGAAAGTGATTTTGATGCAGTTATCGATGTTAATTTAAAAGGTACATGGAATTGCATGAAACATGCTACTAAGATCATGATGAAACAACGTTATGGAAGGATTATTTCAATGTCTTCAGTTGTTGGAGTAGCTGGAAATGCTGGACAAGTCAATTATTCAGCTAGTAAAGCTGGAATAATCGGGATGACAATGTCTTTGGCTCGTGAAGTGGGAAGCCGTGGAATTACTGTTAATGCTGTAGCACCAGGATTTATTAAAACAGCTATGACGGATGTTTTACCTGATGATATTAAAGACAGTATGGCAAAACAAATTCCATTAGGTGTTTTTGGAGAGGTAAGTGATATTGCAAATACAGTGGTATTTTTAGCAAGTGATGACGCTAGATATATTACTGGGCAGACTATTCATGTAGATGGCGGAATGGCGATGTAAGGAGAAAGATGATGGAAAGAAGAAGAGTAGTAGTAACTGGACTTGGGGCAATTAATGCTATTGGTCATAATGTTGAAGAGACTTGGAACAGCATTAAGGATGGTATTTGTGGGATTGAAGAGATCACAAATTATGATAAAGAACTAACAAAAGTAAAAATTGCTGGTGAGGTTAAAGATTTTGATCCTGCTGATTATTTAGATAAAAAAGCAGCTCGTAAAATGGATCGTTTTACTCAATTTGGGGTAATTGCAGCAAAGGAAGCCTTCAAAGATGCCGGTTTAAATATTGAAAATATAGATGCTGATCGTTTTGGTGTTGTGGTATCAAGTGGAATTGGGGGATTAGCAACAATTGAAAAGGATCATACTAAAGGATTGGAAAAAGGGTATGATCGTGTATCACCATTCTTTGTACCAATGTCGATTACTAATTTGGCGGCTGGAAATATTGCAATTGAATTAGGTGCAAAAGGGCTATGTACTTGTCCAGTTACCGCATGTGCTGGTGGTACTAATGCCATTGGTGATGCTTTTAGAAATATTCGTGATGGATATCAAGATATAATGATAGCTGGCGGAGCAGAAGCAAGTATTACTCCGCTTGGAATTGGCGGCTTTTCATCAATGAAAGCTCTTTGTGATAATAATGATCCTCAACGGGCCTCTATTCCTTTTGATGCAAAGCGTAGTGGATTTGTTATGGGAGAAGGGGCAGGAATTATCGTTCTTGAAGAATTGGAACATGCTAAAGCTCGTGGTGCTCATATTTATTGTGAAATGGCAGGTTATGGTGTAAGTTGTGATGCACACCATATTACAGCACCATTAGAAGATGGTTCAGGTGGTGCAAAGGCAATGATCAATGCACTTAATGATGCGAATTTAAAACCAGAAGATGTAACTTATATTAATGCTCACGGTACTAGTACACCATTAAATGATAAGGGTGAAACGATGGCAATTAAAACAGCTTTAGGTAAAGCTGCTAGTAAAGCTGCTGTTTCTTCAACTAAAGGTAATACAGGACACTGTTTAGGAGCTGCTGGTGGAATTGAAGGAGTTATTTGTGTAAAAGCAGTTGAGGAAGGATTTATTCCTCCAACAATCAATTATCAAATACCTGATCCACTTTGTGATTTAGATATTGTACCAAATGTTGGTAGAAGTCAGGAAGTAAATGTAGCTATGTCAAATTCACTAGGATTTGGTGGTCATAATGCTACTATCGTGTTTAAGAAATATGGAGAATAAGAAAATGGAATTAAATAGTAATCAAATTCAAGCAATCAATCCTCATCGTTATCCTTTTGCCTTAGTTGATCGAATTACTGATTATAAACCTGGTCAGTGGGCTAAGGGAATAAAATGTGTCAGTGTTAATGAAATGCATTTTTGTGGACATTTTCCTGAGCATCATGTCATGCCTGGTGTTTTAATTGTTGAGGCATTGGCTCAAGTGGGATGTATTGCAATTCTTTCAAAAGAAGAAAATAAAGGTAAAATTGCTTTTTTTGGAGGAATTAATAAATGTAAATTTAAGGGTCAAGTGACACCTGGTGATGTATTAGAGATGGAATGTGTTTTAACAAAGCAAAAGGGACCAATTGGAATTGGTGAAGCAGTTGCGAAAGTAAATGGTAAGGTTGTTTGTAAGGCAGAGCTGACTTTTGCAGTTCAGTAAGATATAAAATTATTTTAATTAAAGAATATATTTGATTGAAATATGATAAATATTATGCAGCCAGCAATTGTTTTTAGCTGTAATAAGTTAAAAAACTTGAACATCAAACAGAGATACGACTAGTACTGTAATCTCTGTTTTTGTTTTTGAGATGAAAGCAAAAGAATAAGCAATTAAATAAGTGAGATATAATTTATGCTAAATAAAGGTTTAGCTAATGGAAATAATATGTTTTTGAATATGTTAGAATATATTTGCAGCTATTGAAAAGAAAAAATGGTTTTAAAAGATAGAAATATAAATATGATTACTGTAGATTATTGATATAGGGACGTATTTTGTTAGCATATATCTGTATAATTAATGAACTGATGCATGGATAATAGCTAAAATAAAAACAAAACAGAAATTAGTTTGTTTCTGTTTTGTTTTTTAATTATAATGAAGCATTATTATATTATTTTCTCTTAAAAAATTTAAAAAGCTTTGAAAAGTTTTCACAGTTAAAATAATTTTCACTTTGAACCCAAGCAGG
>JAETPY010000073.1 GCA_021770925.1 Erysipelotrichaceae bacterium
TAAAGGTGATAAAGCTGAATTAGAAGCATTAATTAATTCAACAAATGAATTAGTAGAAGGAAACTATACACCTGAATCATGGCAGACATTAGTGGATGCATTAGAAACAGCAAACATTGTAATGAATGATGCAAATGCAATGCAGGAAGAAGTAGATGAAGCATATGGTAATTTACAAACTGCTATTAATAATTTAGTTGAAGTAAAAGAAGTAGATAAAACATTCTTAGAAGTAATGATAAATAAAGTATTAGGATTAGACGGAAGCAAATATACAAGTGAAACATGGAATAACCTAACACCAGTGTTACAAAAGGCTCAAACTGTATTAGCTAGTGAAAGTGCAACTCAAGAAGATGTCGATAGTGCATATAATGCTTTAGTAAAAGCATATGTAGAGTTAAGATTAATTCCTGATAAGAGTTTATTACAAGAATTAATCAATAAGGCCAATGGATTAAACAAAGCAAACTATAGTGCAAAAACATGGGATGCAGTAGCAGAAGCATTAAATAAAGCAAGTGCAGTATTAAATGATCCAGAAGCAAGTCAAGTAGAGGTAGATAAAGCAAATGCAGTTTTAACAAAAGCAGTAGAAGGATTACAGGCCGTAGATAACAATGTAAATACTGTAAAACCAGGAGACACAACAAGTATTAAAACAGGTGATAATGGTTTAATGACAGTCTTTGCAGGACTAGGATTATTAAGTATGGCTGCAGTTGTAGCAAACTACAAGAGAAAAGAAGATTAATGAATCGGGAGCAATGTATGAATAATACATTGTTTCTTTTTTTTGAAAAAACATTTTGAGTATAATTAGTTATATAAAGATTAAAATGGTAAGTTTATAGGTTACAAGATTAAATTACTATGACATTTGTCACTTTTAAAAAGTATTAAAAAGATTTACTATAATATTATGTATGTGTTTTATGGTAAAATAGTTAATAGGGAGGTGCAATGAATGGATATTAAAAGTAATCAAAAAAATATTAAAAGAATGTTGATATTTCTTTGTACTAGTATTGTATTAATGATTTTATGGTATTACTGTAATCCGTATTTTAAAGCTGATATGAAACAATTTCGTTTCGGGGCTACTTATATGACAATGAATAATCCCTTTTTTAAAGTAATAAATAATGAAGTTAAAAAAGAAGTTGAAGCAAGGGGAGATATATTGATTACATTAGATCCAATTCTTGATGTCGATAAACAAAATGAGCAGATTTTAGATTTAGTAGAACAGCAGGTAGATGCAATTTTTGTAAATCCAATCGATGCTAAAAAAATAGCTGTAGGATTAAAAGCCTGTAAAGAAGCGAATATTCCGGTAATTATTGTTGATGCACCTATATATGATGAAACATTAGTGGATTGTTCAATTGCCTCTAACAATTATGAAGCTGGCGTTTTGTGTGCTAAAGATATGATGTCAAAAAAAGAACGGGCTAATATTATTTTATTAGAGCATATCAGTGCTAAATCTGCGGTTGAAAGAATCCAAGGTTTTGTAGATACAATAGGTGATAATTCTAATTATCAGATAATTAATCGGGGTGATTGTGATGGACAGATTGAATTGGCTATGCCGCTTATGAAAGAATTGCTAGAGCAGACACCAAATGTTGATGTGGTAATGGCATTAAATGATCGAAGTGCACTAGGTGCCTTAGCAGCTATTGAATCTGTGAAAAAAAATGATGTTTTAGTTTATGGTGTTGATGGATCACCTGATGTTAAAGAATTGATTAAAAAAGGATTAATTTGTGCTACTGCTGGACAGTTTCCTGTAAAAATGGGACAATTAGCTTATCAAAAGGCGATGGAATTATTAATGGGTAAAGAGGTTGAAAAGGAAATTGTGGTACCAGTTGAATTAATTAATAGTGATAATATCTCAAATTATGATCTAGCGGGGTGGCAGTAATGATATATAATGAATATCGTTCAGTATCTTCAATTAAGGATATGATGATTATTGTTAATTTTATTATTGTTTTATTTGATGCAAGTATTGTGTTATTTTCGACTAAATATGTATGTGATAATCTAATTGCTCGAGATTTTTTGGATACTTTGGCTTATTTACCTAACAGTCCTTTAAAAGTATTTATTTTTTCAATTATTGGCTATGCTTTGTTGATTATTGTTATGCAGATTAGGAAATCAGAGCGTTTTGAATTACAACAGACTTTTTGTAATATTTTAGAAATAGTTTTATGTTTTTTTATCATTTATAATTTATATTTGGGATATAATGGTTTAGGATTATTGGTTTTTGCTGATATTATTTTTAATACTAAAAATAGAAAGAATACGATGATAATTGTAGGTTTTATTTTATTAATATTCTTATTATCAAATTATGATATTATTTCTAATATTATTCCAATGGTTTCTCTTGACAGTTATATTCAAGTATACGATGTAGCTACTAAAACAGCACTACTAGTAGCTAAGAATATAATGGAATCAACAAATCTGGTTTTATTTATTATGTTTTTAATCGTATATATTGCAAATCAGATCAAGGAAAACGAAAATATTGCTAAAGAGTTATCAATGATCAATGAAGTGAACAAGCAGTTAAAGGATTATGCAGCAGTTACTGAAAAGATTGGTGAAAGTAATGAAAGAAAGCGTTTAGCTAGAGAAATTCATGATACTTTAGGCCATGCGCTTACGGGAATTGCAGCTGGTGTTGATGCATGTATTGCAATGATTGATATAGATCCAGCACTTACTAAACAGCAGTTGATGGTAGTTGCTAAAGTTGTTAGAGAGGGGATTGGTGATGTTCGTCGTTCATTAAATAAACTTCGTCCAGGCGCTTTAGATGAACATACATTAAAAGAAGCAATTCAAAAAATGATTCAGGAATTTAGTGAAGTATCAGATGTTAAGATTGATTTTGATTATCGATTAGAAAAAATAGATTTTGAAAATACAAAAGAAGATATTATTTTTAGAATTGTTCAAGAAAGTATTACTAATGCTTTAAGGCATGGTCATGCAAATACGATTTTAATAAGGATTTATCAAAAGGATTCGAATTTAGAGATTTATATTAAAGATAATGGTATAGGTTGCAATGAAATAAAAAAGGGTTATGGTTTGAAACAGATGCAAGAAAGAGTAGCTATTTTAAATGGCACTCTAGAATATAATGGAAAAGATGGCTTTGTTATTAAAATAGTCATCCCAATGAAAGAAGGGGAAAATTATGATTAAAGTTTTGATTGCTGATGATCAAGAATTGATTAGAGAATCACTAAAAATTGTATTAAATACTCATGAAGACATCCAGGTTATTGATACTGTTGAAGATGGTTTTGCAGTTTTAGACAGCATTAAAAGAAATGCTCCAGATGTTATCTTGATGGATATTAGAATGCCACGGATGGATGGTGTATACTGTACTAAAACGGTTCTAGAATCATATCCAAATATTAAAATTATTATTTTAACTACTTTTGATGATGATGAATTTGTTTTTAGTGCTTTAAAATTTGGAGCTAGTGGTTATCTTTTGAAGGGTGTATCTATGGAGGGGCTGTATCAAGCCATTAAAACAGTTATTTCGGGAGGGGCAATGATTAATCCTGATATTGCTACAAAAGTATTTAGATTATTTTCAAAGATGGCAAATACGAATTATGCAATTAATGTAAATGATAGCAATGTTAGTAATTTAAGTAAAGCAGAATGGAAAGTTATACAGCAGGTAGGATTTGGTCTATCTAATAAAGAAATAGCTCAAAAACTATATTTATCAGAGGGAACAGTTAGAAACTATTTAAGTTCAATTTTATCAAAACTAGAATTGCGCGATCGTACTCAGCTTGCTATTTGGGCAGTTCAAACTAGACAAACAACAAAGGATTTTGATTATGATTAAGACTAAAAGAGTAAAAATTGTTATTTTGGTTCTTTTAATAATTATTGGCTTTTTATGTTATAACAATAGAAAAAAGGTTTTAACTATCGGTATTTTTGCAGGAAGTAACTGGGATGTTCCAACTTTTGATTACTATAAAATGATCGATAAGACAATAGCCCGTTTTGAAAAAGAACATCCAAACGTGGAAGTAAAATATAAAAGTGGTATTCTTAAAGAAGATTATTCATCATGGTTATCTAAACAGTTATTAATGGGGGAGGAACCAGACTTATATATGGTTTTAAATGAAGATTTTAATTCATTAGCATCTTTAGGAGCTTTAAAAAATCTTGATCAGGTAATTAAAGAAGATGATGATTTTGATGCTGATAAATTTTATCAAAATACACTTGAAGTAGGAAAATACCAGGAAGTTCAGTATGCATTACCATATGAAGTTAACCCTACTTTGATGTTTGTAAATAAAACACTATTAGAAAAAGAAGGGATTAATTTACCTAAAGATAATTGGACATTAGATGACTTTTATAATATTTGTAAACAATTAACAAAGGATAAAGATAATGATGGTATAATTGATCAGTTTGGCTGTTATAATTATGGATGGCTTGATGCTATTTATGCAAGTGGAATAACTTTATTTAATGAGGATGGAACGTCATGTGATTTTAATAATTCTAATGTAAAAGAAGCAATTAGATTTATCGAAAAAATAAATTCTCTTAATCAGGGGTTTAGTATAACCTCAAATGATTTTGATCAAGGAAGAGTAGCTTTTGCACCAATGCAGTTTTCTCAATATCGAACCTATAAACCATATCCATATCGTGTCAGTAAATATTCAACTTTTGAATGGGAGGTAATTGAAATGCCTCAAAAATCAAATACTCATCTAACTCAATTATCATCATTAATGATGGGACTTTCAACTCGTTCAAAAAATAGCAGTTTAGCCTGGCAGTTATTAAAAGAATTTACATATAATAAATCATCACAACAAGATATTTATAAATACAGCCAAGGTGTTTCACCATTAAAGGCAGTAACAGAATCTAAGGAAGTATTAAAGTTATTAGAAGAAGACACGATGGCTGAAAGTAAGATTGATATGAGTGTATTAAATAAAGTAATGGATTATCCTACTGCCAATACTAGATTTAAAAAATATGAAGCGGTAATGAAGATTGCAGATAATCAAATTACGATGGAATTACAAAATAATAATGATTTAGATATAATTTTAATTACTCTCCAAAGAGAAATAGATAACTTTTTAAACGAATAGGTTTGACCTATTCGTTTATTAATGATATGTAGTTCTTTGTTTTATTTTATAGAATATGATAAAAGGGATACAATTAAATTAATAAAATGTTATAATTATAATACATCTTAATTGAAAGAGAGAAGATAGAATGGAAAAAGCAAATAATTTATCACAAGTTCAAAATGCATTCATGCCCGAACCATTAGAGACAAAAATTGATATGAGAAAGTTTTACGTTGATACTTCTTTAGTAAGGTATGGTGTTGAATATTCAAATGTTGTTGATGAAATCTCAATTGAACTAACTGATTGTACAGATGCATATATTCATAAATTATTTATCGGTCATACAGGATCTGGGAAATCGACAGAACTTAGACGTTTGGAAGAAAGGCTTGAAAGTGAAGGCTTTTTAGTAACTTTTATTGAAGGTGAAAAAGAGATAGATATAAAGGATGCTGTATATACAGATATTTTGTTTTTGATTCTTGAAAAAATTTTGAATAAAGGGTCAGAAGATATTAAAATATCAAATAAAATTTATGAAAGAATATGCAGTTATTGGAATTCAATTTATGAGATTGAAGAAACAATTTTAGATTCTTCTCAATTAAATGTTGAGGCTAGTGCAGGTGTTGAATTTAAAGGCATTGTTTTAAATCTATTAAGTAAAATCAAAGGAATTTTAAAGACATCAGAAGAAACAAAACAAACGATTAGACAGAAAATAGAGCCTCGTAGTAGTGAACTGGTTAATCAAATTATTGATGTTGTAAATTGTATTTCTAAGCAAATTACAAATAGTAAAAAAATACCTGTTGTTATTTTAGATGGAACTGATAAAATGTCACTTGATGCAGCTAAAAAAGTATTTTATGAAAATGGTATGAAATTTTCTGATTTACCGATTCATTTTATTGTTAGTTTTCCAATTGCTTTAAGTTATTCTCTTGAATATAATGATATCCAGGCCTGGTTTCCTTCACCAAGTAAATTGCCTATGATTAAACAAAGAAAGTGGACAGGGAAAAAATATGTGCCATTTCCTGAGGGACCTCAGGCAATGAAAGAAATTGTTGAAAAAAGAATGGATTTAAATTTATTTGATGATAAAGTACTTGAAAAGTTAATTGAAAAAACAGGTGGGAATATAAGAGATTTATTTAGGTGTGTTCGTAAAGCAACATTAAGAGCAAGAGTTAAAAGAGCAGTCAAAATATCTATGGAAGATGGTCAATATGCCTTAAATGAATTAAAATCAGATATAAATGGTCGCTATACTTCTGAAGATATTCCAGAATTACAAACGATATATAGTGGTAATAAATCTCGATTAGGAGAACCATCAATAAAAAAACTATTACAAACTGGAGCGGTTATGGAATATAATGCTACAAGATGGTGTGATTTGCATCCTTTAGTTGAAGAATGGTTAATAGAAACAGGAAGAATAAATGAATAATAATATTGAAGAGTTGGAAATGTTTTGTCTTGCTTTAAAGGATACAGAACATGGTTTGTTTCTTTTTCGGGCAGAATCTAAAGAACAAGATAAAATTGTAAATGAAATAGAAAATAGAATTGGTAAATCTAATGTTACTTCAAAAAATGCCAGTTTAATTGATAAAAATCATAAATTATCAAAAATTAGTTTTTTTAAAGCTTGGAAAGATCAAAATCCTAATCATAAAATATTCATCTTATATAATTTACAAGCATTTGTTAAAACTGGTCACGAAGTTGAATTTTGCCAGGCAATGAATCATTTAAGAGATGAGTTAGTAGCTTTAGATTGTATTTTTATCTTTGGAATGTCACCATATTTTGCCATTCAGTTATCACAAAATGCTCCAGATCTATATTCTTTTTTTGGTTACCAGGCTAATTTTAAGTTTAAAAATAATAATAGTGGTGATATTATTGATAATAATTCTAATATATACACAGGAGATGTTGCTGTTGCTAAAGAAAGATTATTAGAAATTTATCATGAAATAATAGATCATGGAATTGATAATTATGATGCGTCAATTATTTCTTTAAAGTATTTAGTTAATTTTTTAGATAGCTGGGATGAAATATATAATTATTTATCAAGTGAGTATCATCTTGATATTATTAAAATAGTTGAAAGGGTAATTAATATTATTAATGAATTGAACGGCGAGATAAAAGATTATTATTTTTTAAGTAAAGTTTATAGTACAGCTGGAAATGTTTATAAAGATTTGGGTTATTATGATAAATCTTTAGAATATAATCAAAAGGCATTAAATATAGATGAAGAAATATTAGGAAATGAGCATCTTACAACTGCAACCAGCTACAATAATCTAGGATCTATATATTCGGATCTTGGAAGATATGAAGAAGCACTGGAAAATTACCAAAAAGCACTAAGAATAAGAGAAAAAATACTGGGAAAAGAGCATTATAAAACAACACAGACAAAGAATAGTATCAAGTATCTTTTAAAGAAATATAAATGTAAAATTAATGATTAGGAATGAGGAGAAATCTTCATTCTTTTTATTTACTTATCTTTTATATGACATTTGTCATTTTTTTTATGACAAATGTCCATTAAAAGTAATGACAATGCTCAGATGTATTTAATTAAGTAACTTGATAAGATATAGGTGTCAAAAGAAAGGGAGGTTAAGTAATGAAATATGTAGTATTAGTAAGTCACGGAAACTTTGCTAGAGGGTTGCTGGATTCTTTAGAAATGTTAGCTGGGAAGCGTGATGAAGTGATTGCAGTGGGCTTAGAAAATGGAATTACAGCTGATCAATTTGCAATTGATTTTGCTGAAGCAGTCAAAGATATTCCTAGTGATGCTAAAATCATTTTATTAGCTGATTTAATTGGTGGTTCACCGCTAACTACAGCAATGAATGTTTTAGCTTCAACAAATCAAATTGATAATACACTAGTATTAGGAGGGATGAATTTACCGTTAGCTTTGACTACTGTATTAATGAAAGATACATTAGATGATGATCTACTTGTTGCATCAGTAACAAGCGAAGCTGCTGGAGCAATTAAACAATTCGTTTTAGAAACAAAAGATGAAGATGATGATATTTAGGAGGAAAAGAAGATGGCAGTTACTTTTGTAAGAATTGATGATCGAATGATTCATGGACAAACATGTACTAGATGGGCACTTGAATATCCATGTGATGGAATTGTAGCGGTTGATGATAATGCTGCTAATAATCCAGTTTTAAAAGCTGCATATAAAGCAGCGAGTGGGAAAAAGACTTTTATTTGGACAATGGCAGATTGGAAAAAGAAATGTCAAAAAGTATTAGATAGTAAAGATAATTATTTCTTAATTACTAAAAATCCATTAACAATGGAACAAATTTTAGTTGAACAAGGTTTTGTTCCGGGAAATGTTAAAACTGTAATTGTTGGTCCATGTAATGACCGTGAAGGAGCAACAAAATTAGGAAATAATCAGTCAATTACTCAAGAAGAAGCAGATGCGTTAGAAAAAATTATGCAAAAAGGGTATTCAGTAGAATTTGCATTAGTAAAAGAAGAAGCAATTGGAAACTGGACTAAATTTAGAGGACAATTTGGTTATAAATAAAAGAAAAGGGGATTAATATTATGGAAATAAGTTGGTTACAAGCGGCGATTTTAGGAATCTTTGCATGTTTATCAAGTATGCCTGGTCTTGGAGGGACATCACTTGGTAACTATACATTGGGTAGACCTTTGGTTGCTGGATTAGTATGTGGAATTGTTTTAGGAGATGTTACAACTGGGGTTATTGTTGGTACTGCGATGCAGGTACTTTACATCGCTTTAGTAACACCTGGGGGAACAGTATCTGCTGATGTTCGAGCAGTAAGTTATATTGGTATTCCTTTAACAATGGTATTTTTAAAAGCAGGTGGGATTGATCCTGCTAGTTCAGATGGTTTAGCAGCTGCTCAGGCTTTAGGAGCATTAGTTGGAACAGTTGGTACAGTATTATTTTATGGTACAGCTACAATGAATCTTTTATGGCAGCACATAGGATGGAAAGCTGTAGAAAAAGGGGATTTTAAAAAGTTATATGCAGTAGATATGGTTTTACCATGGATTTCGCATATTGTTTGTTCATTCTTACCAGCTTTAGTTATGTGTAAACTAGGACAACCTATGGTTGAAGCGATTCAAACATATTTACCAATGGATGGTATTGCAATGAAAACATTATTTACAGTTGGATCTTTACTTCCAGCAGTTGGGGTTGCAATCTTATTAAAACAAGTAGCTAATTCATTAATCGATTTTGTTTATTTCTTCTTTGGATTTGCCCTATCCGCAGCTTTAGGTTTAAATCTAGTTGTAGCTACTGTAATTGGAGGAGTATTTGCAGTTATTAATTATAAAATTAAGATGATTAGTATTGAAGCCAAAGCGGCTGTGGCAGCTGGTGGTTTTGATGATGATGACGAGGAGGATATTTAAGATGAAGAAAATATCTAAAAAAACTTTAAATAAATCATTTAGAAACTGGTATTATGGAAATTTAACATGTTTTTCACAGGAACATATGCAAACATTTGGTTATTTAGTTTCTATGTTACCTATCGTTGAAGAATTATATGATACTAAAGAAGAACAAAAAGAAGCAATGAAAACATATACTGCTTTCTTTAATACAGAACCGCAAGTAGGGTCATTGATCGTTGGTATTACTGCTGGTCTAGAAGAATCTAAAGCTAATGGGGAGCCAATTGATAGTGAAACAATTAATGGGTTAAGAGCAGGGTTAATGGGACCCGTGGCTGGAATCGGAGATTCTCTAGTAGTAGGTACTTTGATTCCGATTCTTCTTGGTATTGGAATGGGATTAGCTACTGGTGGTAATCCTATTGGACCTATCTTCTATATTGTTGCTTGGAATATATTAATTACTTTTGGAATGAAGTTCCTTTATAAAAAAGGATATGAAATGGGTGGTAAAGCTGTTGAATTCTTAGTTGGTGAGCAGGCTAATGCTATTCGTGATTCAATCGTATTATTAGGTACAGTAGTAATTGGAGCTGTAGCTGGAGCGTGGGTTAATATTTCTACATCATTTACAATGACTGCTAGTGGTGCAGATAAACCTTTCTTAGTATTAAATGATTCGCTGAATTCAGTATATCCAAATTTCTTATCTGGTGCATTTGTGATTTTATGCTGGTGGTTAATGACTAAGAAAAAACTGGCACCTACTACAGTTATGTTAATTTTAGTTGTAATTGCTTTTGTAGGGGTACTAATTGGATTCTTTGATCCAAATCTTTCATACTAATAAGGAGGACTGTTATGAATCAAAAACTAAAAGAAGCATATATTGAAGAAGTAAAATATCAGACTAAGCAAATTAATCGCTTAAAAATTTGGCTAAGAAACTTAATAATTGTGTCCTCCCTTATAATAATTATCATATTCTTTGCTAAAAACAGTTCAATCATTACAATAATTTCATATTTTGCTTTACTAGTGACAATAATTGCTTTATTAATTACTGGTTTGGCGATTCGTAATGGTTCAATGAATGTTAAAAATATCCTATTTAAAATTGAGAATTCATAGATGGGTCTTATGATCCATCTTTTTGTTTACATAATGATTACAAATGTCATATTAATTTATTACGTTTAACACTTAAATACTATTAATATGAAAAGTATACTAATTATAGTAATCGATTACATCGAATGTTAGGAGGCTATAAAATGATAAAAAAGGAAAGGATCAAAAAAATAATACAAGTATATTTTTTAAGTGGAATATTTGTATTTTCACAACTCTTTAGTGTTAGTGCAATAAATATTCAAACTGATAAAACACCTGTACAATTAACAAATTTTAGGAATGATATTGATCCAAGTAATGAAGTTATTGAATTAGAACAAAAAGCTGGTGACAATTTTGGAATGCTTATGACTGACGATCCAGCTAATATCAAATATAAAAGTTTTATTTTTGAAGCAGATGTTATCTCAGACAGTGGTGCTAATAGTGCTTGTTTAGTTTTTGGTTCATCAGGGGTAAATGACGATGGTGTTGCCCAAAACTGGTATGGGGCAAATTTTCATTATACGAACGAAGGTGAACAAGTACGGGTTTTTGGTTCGGGAATAAGTGGTAATTATGCAGCTAGTAAAAGTAAAATAGATGAGATAGGTATTAATTTAGTTAATAATCCTGTACATTTATATTTAAATGTTGATGAAACTGGTACATTTGTGTATCGCTTAACAGATCTTACGAATAATAAACAGGTAGAATTAGATGGAGTTATTTCTAATTGGGGTGGTGGATATATAGGTTTATTAACCTTTGATTCACATGCAAGATTTAGTAATGTCACAATATTAGATACAACACCTGATCCATTGACTAAAGATAAAGTTGAAATGGTTAGTGATGTTGTTAAAGATTTTGTTTATGAAACAGATATTAAATTTAATGAAAGAATTGGATCATCACATATTATTTTCAGAACTTCTGAAGATTTAACAGAAAGATATGAGGCTTTAATAGATAGTGAAACAGGTAAATGCAGTATTGTTAAGTATGAAAATAATGTTCCTCAAGTAATTGTTCAACCCGAATATGTTTCTTTAAATGATAAAAATGAGTATCATGTAAAAATAGTTGTAATTGGTAAACATTTTGTATATTTTGTAAATGATGTTCTTGTAGGAAATACAGCAGATTATGTTATGAATACTGCGAATAGTTCTATAGGTCAAAATGATGCTTATTTAGAAGGATTAGTTGGAAATCAAAAAGATGAAAATATTACTTTTACTAATTCTTTATTGACAGAAATTACAGATGATAATACTCCACAATTAAGTGATTTAACTATATCGTCTGATTTAGTTGATAAGCAGATTCAGTTTGCTCATGGTCAATATGTTTATATTGGATATGTTAAAAATAAAGCTGAAAATATTGCATTAAATGTTGTTGCAGCAAAAGGAAGTCAAGTTACAGTAACTGATGAAGAAAATAATGAGGTTGACATAAATAATTTAATATTAAATGTAGGGAAAAATACATTTACTTTAACAGTAAGTAATAATAATGCTACTGTAATTTACCGTCTTATGATTCATCGTATGGTAGAAGATGAAAAATATTATAATGAAGAATATCGTGATCAATACCATTATTCAGTAAAACAAGGATGGGCAAATGATCCAAATGGCATGGTTTATTTTAATGGAAAATATCACTTATTTTATCAATTCTATAATGATACAAATTGGGGACCAATGCATTGGGCTCATGCTACAAGTACGGATCTTATTCATTGGGAAGAACAGCCAATAGAATTTTATCCTGATGAATATGGTGCAATGTTCTCTGGGTGTGCGGTCATTGCGGATCATGAAACAGCACCAGAACTTTTCCAGAAAGGAGAATCAGGAATTGTCGCAATGATTACAGCTGATGGTTCTGGTCAAAAAATTACTATTGCATATTCAAAAGATGGTGAAAATTGGCAAAAATATGAAGAAGGAAAAGTAATTTTACATTGGACTGATGATACTTCAAATACTTTGACTGAACACAAACCAGCATTTAGAGATCCTAAGGTATTTAGATATGAGGATACATGGTTTATGGTTATTGCTGGTGGACCTTTAAGAATATTTTCATCAAAGGATTTGATTAATTGGCAATTAGAATCAGCATATCGTGATTTACATACTGAGTGTCCAGATCTATATCCAGTTCAAGCAAGTGATGGAACTGTTAAATGGGTATTGAGTCGCGGGGGAAGATTCTATAAATTGGGTGATTTTTCCCAAGATAACGAAGGACATTGGCGTTATATGCCAGATAATGAGTATGTTGCAAGCTGGTATAAAGATGAAAACGAAAATAAATGGGCTGATCGTAGATCCTCTGGATATATGGGTGAGAATTCATGGGAAGCAAATGATGGGGTTATGAATTTTGGTAAGGATTCTTATGCTGCTATGACTTATTATATTCAAGATTTTGGAACAAAGAATAATCTTGAATTACCACGTATTATTTCAATTAACTGGATGAATACTTGGGATAATTATTGTAATGATGTTGATGATAAAACAAATAATAATATATTTAATGGCACATTTAATTTACAGCTTGAACAATCTTTAGTTAAAGATTCAAATGGTAAATATTTATTAAAACAAACTCCATTAACTGAATATGAAATGTTGCGAGATGTTGAAAGTAAAATTACTTTAAATAATGTTGTTATTGATGAAAAAAATAATTTATTAAATGATTTTAAATCTGATTGCTATGAAATTATTGCTAATCTAAAACCTTTAGAAGGAACTAATAAGGTTGGATTTAAATTAAGAGTAGGAAATAATGAGGAAACAGTTGTGCTATATGATTTTACAGCTCAAGAAATTTATATTGACCGCTCTTGTTCAGGAATTATCGTTTCTGATCGATTTGCAGAGATTGATAAACAAATTAATGTAATGCCTTGCGAAGATGGAAGCATTGATTTACATATTTTCGTAGATCGTGCTAGTGTTGAAGTATTTACAAAGAATGATACTATAGCTGGAGCAAATCAAATATTTCCAAGTACTACAAGTTTAGGATTAGAAGTATTAAGTATTGGAGGGCAAACTTTAGGAAATATTGAAATTTATCAGTTAAATTCAATTTGGTCAAAAGCAGAAGCTGAAACTGTAAATAAAACAGCATTACAAATTGCAGTAGATACAGCAAATACTTTAAAAGAACAAGGTGCATTAAATGATGTTGTACCAGCTGTAGTAACTGAATTTGAAAGTGCCTTAGCTAATGCTACAACAGTTTTAGCTGATACTACTGCTGAACAAACTACAGTTGACAGTGCATTCTATCGTTTAGCTAATGCTATTCATATGTTAGGATTTGTCAAAGGTGATAAGACTGCATTAGAAGCATTGATCGAAGAAGCTGAAAAATATGAAGAAGAAAACTACACAACTGATTCATGGACACAATTTAAAGAAGCGTTAGATGCAGCAAAAGAAGTAGCAGCTGATGAAAATGCATTAGAAAAAGATGTTGAAGATGCATACAACAACTTGAA
>JAETPY010000074.1 GCA_021770925.1 Erysipelotrichaceae bacterium
TTCAAGATATTCCTAAATAATATTCTGTTTTTTCTAAATAAAACTGAACTTGTTTTTAAGTTCGTCTTTTTTTGTGTTTTTACTCACGATTGGGTTCAATTATTTTTCACACTTATCTCCTGCAGTCTGTGAATCTCCTAATCCTCTTATATCATAACTAATAATTCGATACCGGCAATCATTTAAAACATTTTTTTGATATTCATACATATCCTGACTAATTGGCCATCCGTGAACTAAAACCACAGTTTTAAAACCTTGTGGATTAATATCTTCTACAGCCAACCAGATGTTATCTGATGTTTTAACATATAACACATTATCTGCCTCCTTAGCATATCTTATGTTTTAATAGATATTAATATCCTAAAATAATAAAAAAGTAACTTAATTTTAGTAGATTAGTCATATATCCTAATTATTTCATATCAAAATTATTTTTTAATACCATGAAATTTACTAATTTAATCATACTTATTGTTATTATACATATCTTAAAATGAGGTGAAAATATGAAATACAAAGTAAATAAACCCTATCCTAAAATAGAGATCGAAGCGCCAAATGAAACATATGGATTAATGATTTTAGATAATGTTGGTGGAATGAATTCAGAAACTTCTGCCATTAGTCAATATATTTATAATCATGCTATTGCCAGCCAGGAATTTTTAGAATTAAAACAAGTATTTTTAGACATTTCTATGGTTGAAATGCATCATTTAGATATATTTATGGAATTAACATTAAAATTAGGAATCGATCCTCGCTGGTGGACTTGTTTAAATGATCAATGCTGTTATTGGTCTCCTTCTTATTTAAACTATCCACGACAAGTTAATGAAGTTTTACAAACTGCTATTGATAATGAATATCAGGCAATTGATAAATATATGTATCAAACTGAAGTTATTAAGGATTGTCATATCACCGCTATTTTAAAGCGAATTATTGAAGATGAAGAATTGCATATTAAGATCTTAAAAGATTGGAAGGCTAAATTAGTTAGATAAACTAACTAATTAGCTTTCCTTCCTTTAATAATTGTAACATTTCTAAGTTTTGAGCTGCGCTGCCTACATAATTAGTTATTCCATTTAAGTTAGCTAAACGACGTCTATTTTCAAAACTAATATTTTCACCAATTTGATCTAATGCATTTACCAAACTATCGCCAACATAATCCGGGTTAGATAAATAATTTACTTTTCCCTCAATTACCTGATCATTTACCCAGCCCTGATCTTCACCTATCAAATATGGATTACGTGCATTTCTAACAATTCTGCTTATCCTTCCTATATTTCGATATGGTCGTAATGGGTTAGTTGATTCACTTGTTAAAAATACATAATTAAATCTAACCATATCTCCTATTTTATATTGTTCTACTGGTGTGTTCTGATCAAAATTATTTTTACCTGCCCGTTTGATTATTGTTGGAAAATCTGCATAGCAATAATTTAAATCTACAATTGTTGGTACTCCCTCTATCCATCCAGTTGATGAATATTGCCACATATCATATGGCTTATCAAAATTCAATTCTGCTGCATAATTTGCAACCCAACGTGTATAATTATCAAAAACACTGCTAGTGAGCTTAGTTCTCCACCAGTACAAAGATGCATACATACCAACAAAATAACCATTTGCTTCTAATTCGTCCGCAAAAGTTTTAGCAATATTAGCAATTACTTCATTTGATTGTTTACCAGTTGTATTTTCATCTTCTAAATCATAATATACTGGATATGCCATTTTATAATCTTTAACTAATCGCATTACATGCCGAGCTTCACCTTTAGCATCACTGCTATTCTTTGCATAAGAATACAAATATACCCCAAAAGGAATTCCTAACCTTGTACACTCATCTGCATTTCGTTTAAATAATTTGTCATCCTGACCAGGAATATCTTGTCCATAACCACACCTAATAATTGCAAAATCAATATGATCTTTTGCTGCCTCCCAATTAATTAATCCTTGAAATTGTGAGACATCAATTCCATGTGTCAATACATCTCTTCTCGGTTCCATTATTTTTCCTCCCAATTTTAATATATGTTAATTTTATAAAAATGTGTGACTTTGACAACATTTTCATCATTTTGGTGTTAAAATAAAAATAATATGTTATAATCACATTGGTATGGATTCATTAACCATCCAGCTTAAAATTGAATATAAAAATTTACATAATATATAGAAAATCGGAGGTAAGTTAAATGAAAAAATTATTCATTTCTGCCTTAGGTGCATGTACAGTATTAACGTTACTAGTCTCCCCCGCACCGATTAAGGCAACTGATTTTGAAGGTCAGGAAGATAAATACATGAAAATTTGTTCTTCTTCCAATCTGTCAAACAGCAACTTGAACACATGTAAAGAATTCAATACATATTTAAAAAAGAAAAATAAAGACTTAAAAAATCAAGTAAATGATAGTAAAGCTCAAGCTTCAAATACAAAAGCCAATCTTGACAGTATAACAGCTGAAATCACTTCTTTAAATGATAATATTGCTCAAAAAGAAGCAGAGATCAACTATTTACAAATTTCTATTTCTAATTTAGAGGCAAGTATTGCTAAAAAAGAAGATGAACTTAAAGATCGTATGTATTCTATGCAATCTTATATGAATAATAATTCATATATTGATTTTATCTTTGGAGCATCTGATTTTTCAGATATGTTTTCTAGAATCGAAAGCATCAACGAACTAACTTCTTATGATAAAGAGTTAGTATCCGAATTAGCAGATGAAAAAAAACAAGTAGAATCACAAAAAGCAACTGTAGTTAGCGCAAAAGCTAACATTGAAGCTCAGCGTGAATCTAAAAAAACATTGCAAGAACAATTCCAAGCATTATATATTAAGCAAAACGCAGAAATAATTGCTCAAGAAAAGGCTGTTTTGCAGGCACAAAACAGTAGTCAAAAAATCGATGATAACTTAGCTGCTTTTGCCGCTGCAGTAAAAGAATCTGAAGTTCCTAGCGGTGATGTTGTTTCTGGTGATTCACAAACTGGTAATGCAATTGCAAACAAAGCATTAAGCAAACGCGGTAGTGTTTATGTGTACGGTGCCTGTCATAGTATGTCAGAAATAGCTAATCCTAACCAGTCTACTTTTGATTGTTCCGGCCTAGTTAGCTGGTCATTCTATCAAGCTGGAGTCAACATTGGCAGCAACAGTACTAAAACATTAGCAAATAAAGGAGTCTCTGTATCACGCAGTAGTATGCAGGCTGGAGATATTATCTTATTTAGCAGTAATGGAAGTGCCAGCGGTATCCATCATGTCGGCATTTATATTGGCGGGGGAAATATGGTACATGCTCCCCAAACTGGTGATGTAGTAAAAATCGCATCATTAAGCAGCTCTTATTATCAAGCTCACTGGTATGACGTTAGAAGATTATATTAAGATAAGCAAAATTGCTTATCTTTTTATATACATCATTTTTTTAATTTATTTTGTTAAGTTATTTTTTTAACTTAGAAAATTTATAAACTACTATTTACTTATGTCGAATTTTATAGGATAATTACCGTGTATTGAGGTGATTAAATGAAAATAAAAAAATATATATCGACAATATTAGCTTTGTCAATCTTAACAACTACATATTCTAATGCTTCACCAATAAAAGCTGTGGATTTTGAAGGAAATGAAAGTAAATATATGAATTTGTGTTCATCTTCAAATATATCCAATAGTAATAAATCAACATGTGAACAATTTAATAAGTATTTAAAGAAAAAAAATAAAGATCTAACAGCACAGTTAGCCAGCCAAAAAGAGGCTGCAAATGATACCAAGGCAACACTTGAAAGTGTTCAAAAACAGTTAGATGAAATTAATAAACAAATTAGTGATAGAGAAGCGGAAATTAGTTATTTAACTGCTACAATAACTAATCTCCAAACAAGTATAGAAAAAAACACTCAATTATTAAAAGATCGTATGTATTCTATGCAATCTTATACTAATGAAAATACATTTATAAACTTCATTTTTGGAGCTTCAAATTTTTCTGATATGTTTGCTCGAATTGAAGGATTTAATGAATTAACTAGAAATGATAAAGAGTTAATTGCAGAATTAAACGATCAAAAGAAACAAGTTCAAGAACAGCAAAAAACACTTGAAAATGCTAAAACTGTATTATTGAGTCAACAAGAAGAACAAAAATCATTACAGAATAAATATACTGCTTTATTGGAAGAACAAAATAGAGATATTGCTTCTACACAAAGTGCTATTTATGATTATGGTGAGATGACAGAAAGTTTAAATGCAGCAATTGAAGAATTCAATAAAAATGCATATGAAACTCCAACTCCTACTCCACCACCTCCAAAGCCAAATAATGGTTCAGGTAATAACAACAACAACAATAATAACAACAATAATAACAACAATAATAACAATAATAATAATAACAATAATAATAACAATAATAATAATAACAATAATAATAACAATAGCGGTAATAACGGTAACAATTCTTCTAATATTAGTAATTTAGGTGAAAAGATTTATGCTGCTGCATATAGTCAGCTGGGTAAACGTTACTGGTGGGGTGCCTCTGGTCCTGATTACTATGACTGCTCTGGTTTAGTATATTGGAGCTTAAGACAAGCAGGTGTTTCTGGTGGACGTGGAACTGCTGCTAGTTATTCACAAAAATGGACTGGTGTAAGTTTTAACAATTCACAAACTGGGGATTTAGTATGTTTTGGAAGTCCAGCTTATCATATTGGAATTGTAATTGTAAATTCCGATGGTTCTAGATCAATGATTCATGCTGGTGGTGGAGATAGTTCTACCCATGGTGATAACCCTAAAGCATGTGTTAAAATTTCTTCTTTAGAACCTGGCTCTTATTATTATTCTAGAATATCTACTATTCGACGGGTTAGCTAAACACTGATAAATTATCAGTGTTTTTTTATTTATATATTCAAATGTATTCAACATATGCTATAATCTTTCAAAGAACGGGGGTTATTATGAAATATGTACATCAATTTTTAATCATTTTAACTATTTCCTTTATTGGAGAGCTATTAGAATTAATCTTACCACTTCCTATTCCCGCAAGTGTGTATGGCCTAGGAATTATGTTAATATGTTTATTTACAGGGATTATTAAAATAAAACAAATTGAAGAAGTCGCTGATTGGCTAATATTAATTATGCCCATGTTATTTGTTCCTTCAGCAGTTAGCTTAATGAATGTTGGTGAAACTTTAATGAAAGATATCCTAGTTATTAGTATCATCACTTTGGTTAGCACTATAGTTGTCATGATTGTTACTGGCAAAGTTGCTCAACTTATAATTGAAAGAAAGGAGCATAATAAAAATGAATAATGTATTAATTGAAACAATCTATTTTGGTCTTGTTATGAGCTTATTATCATATTGGGGAGCTATGAAAATCAGAAAAAAGCTGCCCTATCCAATCTTTAATCCACTTTTAATTAGTGCTATTATCATTATTAGTGTATTGGTTATTTTTGATATTGATTTTAATACCTATAATAAAGGTGCACAATTTATCACTATGTTACTGACACCTGCGACTGTATGTCTAGCTGTTCCTTTATACAAACAAATAAAAATCTTGATTAAACATTTCGATGCAATTATTATTAGTCTTTTAAGCGGCTGTATAGCTGGAATTATATCAATATTTATTATGTGCCTTTTAATGAAAGTAGATCCTGTTATTTATCATTCACTTTTACCAAAATCTATTACTACTGCTATTGCTATAGGTATTTCTGATAAAATTGGCGGTAATTCTACTATTACTGTTGGGGTTGTTATTGTCACTGGGATATTAGGAGCTATAATCGCTAAAAGTATTTGTAAACTATTTAAAATTAAACATCCTGTTGCTATTGGCTTAGCACTTGGTAATAGTGCCCATGCAATCGGAACTGCCAAGGCATTGGAGTTTGGTGAAATAGAAGGCGCAATGAGTAGCCTATCTATTGTAATAGCAGGATTATTAACTGTAATCTTTGCCCCTTTGATGGCCACATTACTTTAGTTATAAAAAACTATATTATATAAATAAAGTTTAAATTTTTGATTTCTTATAAACATTCAAAATATGGACATCAAAATAACTTTACAGATACAATAAATATTTATCTTTAGAAAGGGGTGACAATATATGGATGTCATTAAAACAACAAAACTTACAAAATATTACGACAAATCCAGAGGTATTGATAATCTTGATTTGATAGTAAAAAAGGGGGAATTTTTTGGTTTTATAGGACCAAATGGAGCGGGTAAATCAACCACTATCCGAACATTGCTTGGATTGATTGTACCTACAAGCGGTACTGCTCAAATATTCGATTTAGATATCATAAAAGACAAGGAAACTATTTTACAAAAGATTGGCTATATGCCATCTGAAGCATTGTTCTATCCCAATATGAAAGTAAAAGATGTGTTGAAGTTATCTGCTAATCTGCGCAAAAAAGATTGTACTGTTGAAGCAAACTCACTTTGCGAACGTTTACAGCTTGATGTATCTCGAAAAGTAGATGAATTATCATTTGGAAATCGGAAAAAAGTAGCCATAGTCTGTGCCTTACAACACAAACCTGATCTATTAGTACTCGATGAACCAACCAGTGGACTGGATCCACTAATGCAAAAAGAATTTTTTGATATTTTACAGGAAAGGAATAAAGCTGGTACAACGATTTTCCTATCTAGTCATGTTCTTTCAGAAATCCAGCGCAATTGTACCCGTGCAGCTATAATTCGTGATGGTAAAATCATTGCCTGCAATAGTGTAGATGCACTATCCAAAACAAATGCAAAGCGTATAACCGTACACGGCAGTATTAACATCGAAAAACTCAATGGCGTTCGGGACATAAAAAAAACAGCTGACTGCCTCAGTTTCCTTTACAGTGGAGAAATAAATAGTTTACTTCACATACTGTCTACCAGCCAAATTTATGATCTTACGATCACTGAGCCAGATCTTGATGAAATATTCCTGCACTATTATGAAAAGGACGGTAAAACGATATGACGCTTGTAAAACACGAACTGAAACAAAATAAAATTTCTTTTTTAATATGGTCATCTTCTATTGGCTTTTTGCTTACAATTTGTATTTTTCTGTTTCCAGAAATGAAAGGACAAATGGAGGACATCAATGATATGTTTGCCTCTATGGGCTCCTTTACAGCCGCGTTTGGTATGGATCGTTTGAATTTCGGTACACTCATCGGATTTTATTCTGTTGAATGTGGCAATATTTTAGGACTTGGCGGTGCGTTTTATGCGACGCTTTGTGCAATAAATATTCTTAGCAAAGAGGAAAAAGATAGAACAGCTGAATTCCTGCTGACACATCCTATCAGTCGCCAGAGAATTATTACTGAAAAGCTACTTGCTGTACTGATTTATATTACAGCAATGAATCTGATTGTCTATGCTCTTTCTATTAGTTCTATTGCTGCCATCAATGAACAGATACCCTGGAAAGAAATCAACCTGTTACACCTTGCGTATTATCTACTTCAGATTGAACTGGCAGGCATCTGCTTTGGCATCTCGGCATTTGTACAAAAAGGAAGCACTGGTATCGGGCTTGGAATTGCTATAATGATGTACTTTTTTAACCTGATAGCAAATATTGCTAAAGTTGCAGAATTCTTAAAATACATAACTCCATTTGCTTATTGTGAAGGAGCTGATATTGTGGCAAACGGCTGTCTGGATAGCAAAATGGTTGTCACCGGTATGGTTTTATGTATTGTTGGAATTGCTATTGCATACCTAAAATATACTAAAAAAGATATTCACTAAATAAATCACTATAAATTATGGACGTTGCAGCAATGTAACGCCTTTTTTTGTGTTGACACATATCGATTACTATTAAACGACAAAGAAGCAACAGCATTTGTTTATTTAATTCATAACAGAGCTAATGAAATAAAGCCATTATAAAAATTATATACACACTTTAATACAATGAAACCTAATTCAAATTTTCAATATGAAAACATCTCTTTAGATATATTTAAAATATCGAGCGTTCTTTACATTTCCAAAAACTTGTTTAAATTTATAATTTATTATAAACAAATGTTACTTTTTCTCAGTCATCAGTTAGTTTACATACATTTCAATTAAAGCATAGTTAGAGCTCTTTTAAATATAATCACCATTAGTGAACAAATCTATAACTGGATTTTTACTAACTAAATAATATATGTCAAGTATGCATATATTAAAAGACTTTCTCAAAAAATGAGAAAGTCTTCAACAATTTTTTCTAACATCACAAATTAATATTTTTTAACTATTTATAACCCTTAAAATTTATTACTTAGCAATTTCTCTTTTGTTAAAACAATAGTAATAGCCATCATTGCAATTAATCCCATTAAAACATATTGATCATAGTTCACTTCATCACCAGTAGTGATAATAGATGATTGTTCATTACTTATATCAGTTACTTCAGGTTGTTTGTCACTTGGCTGTTCATTACCAGGTTCATTTACTTCAGATGATTTCCATACACAATCACTTAGAAATCTTGCAAATCCTTGTGTCCATACAAGCCAGTCATGAGCACCATAAACATAAAGTTCATCATCACTTGTAATACAATTTTCAGGATTAATTTTATGGACTGTATCAAGAAATTTATCAGTTGAATTAGCAGCTGGTCCTACTATACTCCGTGCAGCTAAACTATCTTGAGTTCCAACCATTGCCATTACATGAGGTTTAGCATATTCATTCATTTTTTCTTCGTCAGGTTCTAGGCTTCTTGGTCCACCACTTAATACTCCAAAATAGCCAAAAGCATCAGGATGAGTATAATACATTGCAATTGTAGTTCTACCACCACCAGATAAACCACACATAGCACGATCTTCTGCAAATTTAGAAACATTGTAATTAGCTTCAACAAATGGGATAACATTTTCTAAAATATTTGGAAGAGTTAAATCAAAATCCCAATTATAAACTTGATTATTCATTGTAACAATAATTGCTTCTTCAGTTATACCTTGATTAATATAATTATCCATAATATCATCAGCATGTCCTGCACCAAACCAATTAGTTTCATCTCCACCTGAGCCATGACTTAAATAAATTGTTTTATAAGGTTTTGTGCGATTCTTATCATAATTAGCAGGAGTATAAATACCTAAACGGGCTGTATTTCCTATATAATCTTGGTATTCAACATATTTTACATCTCCACGTGCTCCTGATGATTCTCTAACATAATCCATATTAGGAAGAGCAGATTGTTTTTCTTCATCATAAACTCCACAAACAATACTAATAGATCTATCATCACTTACTGGATCACCAGTTCTTACAGTTGAGCCATCTGTTAAAGTCAAATTATAGCTATATGTAAATGAACCTGTTGTAATTGGAAAAGATAATTCCCAATTACCAGTTTGAGCATTATATTCCATTTCTTCAGTGTATCCACCTATTGTTTGCATGATTCCGTTTTCATCCCTATATGAAGCTTGCCCAGTTGGATACATTCCATTCTGATATTCATGAGGAGTATGGATGCTCTCTTTTGTATATGTAGCTGCTTGACTATCTACAAATAAAAAATCTCCCGCTAAGCTTACACTGGCAATAGTAGATTCTGCTGTTTTTAAATCTGGATCAAAAACAAAATGTGCAGTATATCCTGATGCAGATTTTTCGTCTTTTACAACAGTTACCCCAGGTTGATAAACAGATACATCATGATTTTCATTAGCTGCTTTAAAATTATTAATAGCTGTTTGAGATAAAACAATTCCTGGAAACTTTCCATCTTTATATTTTTCTTCTTTAGAATATATTCCAACGTTTCTTGGTGATGGTGTAAAAGAATTATTAACATTATAATCGCCAGTTAAAACATCATCAACTAACGCATCCATTTCTTCTACATATTTCTTTCCTATTTCACCAACTGCAGTATTTTCTGTTGCGTGTGCACCTGGATTTGATTGTTGCCATCGATGACCGCAATAAAAAACTGGATTATTCATATTTCTTATTGCTGCCATTAAATTATTAATTCCTTTGTTAAATGAAATTAAATCATTACTTCCAAACATCCATACACTTCCTGAACCAATAGCATCACCACTAAAAATAACTTCTTTATCATAATCAATTAATGCATTTGATCCATTGGTATGGCCAGGAATATCTACTACAAATAAATTATATCCTGATGCTTCCAGAATTTCTCCACCTTTAAATGTTATAATATTTTTATAATTATTTTTTACATTTTGACTTAAATTTTCAAAATCATCTTCATGAATATATACATTTGTATTTGCATCAATCACATTTGTATTATCCGCTAATAATCCAATATGATCACCATGTAAATGAGTAAGAATTACTTGAAATTCTTTACCGCCAACCAATTCATTTAAAATAGTTTTCATATTTTCCTCATTACAATTTGAATTAATACTACCATTTCCAGCATCTATTAAAGTAGCCGTTGCATCATTTAAAATTAAATACATTGAAGAACAATTATTTGTTGATCCATCTGCTGGATTTGCTGTTGTTTCCTCGTCTATTTGATATACACTATCCTGCAGTTTTGTTACTCTTAAAGTTCCTTCTTCATAATATGCTTTTAAATCAGCATTCAACAAATCTGATAACTTCAAAACTTCTGTACCAACAGAAATTGTACTCCCCTCATTAATACTTTGTGCATGAACATTCACCGTTAGCCCGCTTGCACCTGTAATTGTTAGTAATAAGGACATTGATAATCCTATAAACCGGTGTTTCATTTTTTGCTTCACTTCTGATATCTCCTTATCTATAAATATATTTATTTCATAAAAAGTATAAAAAAACAATATTTGCATGAACTATCAAATTTTTATATATTCTTTCAAACTTTATTCTATGTATAATCAAATATTTGCTTTTAAACTCTTTATGTTTCTCCTCTCCACTTTTATTAAATTTTTACACTTATTAAATTTATTAACTTTCCCCCTTTACATTAACAATCATAGCGCTTACATTTAAAATCTATCAATATCAAATATATTTTTTATTTTATAAAAATAAAATTTATTAACTATTTGTTTTTTTAATTTATTTTTTTGAAATAAATTTATATTATTAACAAAAAACTAAAATTTATTTATTAAACAAATTTAAATATTTCCTAAAAATTTTTTTACTTTATATAGAATCTAATCTTCTTGATTTAAAACTATCTTCCAACTCTCATCTCTATTTAAAACACCTATTACACAACCAATACTCATGATTAAATACTCACAACTTTAATAAAAGTGAATGTTCAACAGTATGACAAAGTTCCATAACAATATTTTACATTTCGTCTAAATGAATTTTAATCTGATTTATTTCAAAACTATTATCATATAAAAATTAACGATTACAATAAAAGAGACCGTTAAACTAATTTCATAAAATTAATTTAATCAGTCTCTATTTATTATAATCAACTTTAAATGTTGATTATTTTTCCACATAAATCCTAGGATCTATTGATTAAACCATTTAATAAGTCTTTACTTGGTTTTAATCTTAAATCCAAGTACGCTCTTAATAATTCATTATATGTAATATCTATTTCTGCTTGTGTTGCATTATTATCATCTATTACTCCTTGTGCTTTTTCTAACACTGGTACTAGATTTTGCCATGTTGCATCTATATATCTATTTACATCTAATTGATTTACACTGTTTGCTAATTCTATTAACAAATCTTTATTAGTTGCTACTTCCAAGTCTTCAAATACACTTAATAATTCTTCATATGCTGTATCTACTTCTTCTTGCATAGCATTTTCATTTGTTAAAACATCTTTTGCATTATTTAATGCTTCTTCAACTTTTTGCCATGATTCAGGAGTGTAATCACTAGGATTTAATGCTTCTACATCTTTTACTAACCCTTTTAATGATTCTTTATCTCCTTTTAAAAATTCTAACATTTGAATTGCATTAGCTAAACGAGCAAATGAATTATCAACTTGTGCTTGACTAGCACTGCTGTTAGCTAAAACTTCCTGTGCTTCTTTTAATGCTGCTTTAAATTCATTAACTACAGCTGGTACAACTTTAGCTAATTCTTCTTCACTTACATTTTGTGCTACTTCTACTGCTATATCCAATGCTGTTTTATTTGTATTTCCTTCTTGATTTCCAAGGTAAATGCTTGCTCCTGTTTCAGTATTACGTTTAAAATCATTAAAGAAATCCCAAATGATGGAAGCATACTCAGTATAATGATTATGATTTAACCCTTCTAAAAGCATATATTTAAAGTTTGGAATATTTTCATTATCTTCAAATGTTGCAATATGACCAACTATTCCATGTTTAGTTGTAAATGAATCTGTTATATAATCACTTATGCCAAATCCTAAAAATGGATATTTTACATAATCTAAACTATCAATATCTACAGAAAAATCTATATTATTAATTTTTGTAATTGAATTAATATACCCATTAATGATATTTCTATAAATATATTTTCCATCATGGTTTTGTACAGGATCTTGTCCCCACATTGGATAAGTAATCAATACATCATTTGTTCCATATGCTGTAAAAAGTGGTAATTTATTTTTAAAATTATTGATATCTACTCGTTCATACGCTGGAGTAGCTGCAATAGGAGCAACTGCTGCAAATAATTCTGGATAATCAGTTGCTAAATAATTTGTATAGCATCCCCCATTAGATATACCTGTTGAATAAATACGTGATGTATCAACAGAATAATTTTCACAAACATAATCTATAATATCTTTATAATGTTGTACGGGTTCTGAATCACTTCCATTAGGTGATACAAGTATTATTTTTTCTTTGGCAGCTAATTCTACCCATCCTTGGCATTCAGCCTCAAATACTGGATGATCATTTCCACCATGAACACAGAAAACTAATGGATATTTTTCATCTGTTTGATTAAGTGCTTCGCTAGGCTGCCATATATAATACCCAACATGTCCTTCTGGTTGTTCATATTTGAAATCTAAGCCTGATTCCACAGGATCAATTCTATCCATTAATGTAAATACTTCTCTAGTTTGAGCATCCATCCAAACAACATCATGCATTACATTTCTAGTAATTTTTCTTAATAATGAATACCATGCATCTGTAATAATTGATTTATCAAATTCTGATGTCTTTGATTCATTAACAATTACTTTCTTTGTATTTAATATTTCATTATAATAACATACATTTTCATTAATTGTTGTTTCTTTATCTGTATCATTGATTTCTTTGTAAAAATCAATGATTTTTTTATCTGCATTAACTAAATATGCTGGTAATGGCATTAAATTTTCTGGATTGTCAACCTCTCCACCAAATGTTAAAACTCCCGCTATTCTATGTGCGTTTTGTGATAATATATTATGAACAAAAGTTGCTCCATCACCTTCTGCAATTGCATAAATCAAATTAGAAAATGATGCGACAAATCGATTATTTGCTCCGCTTTGTCCTAACTGATCAATAATTTCCCAATAAACATCTGCATCTTCTTCAGACCATGATGCCCCATTAGCAGGAGTCATCATTAATACTAGTCCTCTCTCTGCTTCTGCTATATCCATTAATCCTAAATTTTGTAAATCTAATAAAGCATCTTCTTCACTTGTATACCCTTTATCACTATAAACAAAGATATATGGTGTCATCATTGGTGTTGGATTATTTAATACTGATGCAGTATAAGTATACACTTGGTTCCCAGACGCCAATGTCACTGTTTCCATTTCTCCTCTTTCATCTATTTGCTGAGCATGAGCTGGTGTAATAACTAAACCACCTATGATCATCAATACTGTAAGAAATGTTAAACAAATTGACTTTAATTTTTTCATTTTTTCATTTCCTTTTGTGTTATTCGGTGAATTATTTTAATTAAAATAATTCACCGAATAACACAATAGGAAGACTCAACTATCTCAAAGATATCAGGGGCATTGGACTTTTTACTGGAAGAAGTGGTACAGGGAAGACATTTATTATGAAAAGTTTTAGTGAATCACTGAATCCTGGA
>JAETPY010000075.1 GCA_021770925.1 Erysipelotrichaceae bacterium
TTAATCAATAAAGCAAATGGATTAAAAGAAGCGAATTATACAGCAGCATCATGGAAAGTGATGAATGAAGCATTAAATGATGCAAAAGCAGTATTAAATGATCCAGAAGCAAGTCAAGCAGAAGTAGACAATGTAAAAGATGTTTTAACAAAAGCTGTAGCAGGATTAGTAGCAAATCCAGTTGCAGTACCAGTAAAAGCTGGTGATAAGACATCAAGTGTAAAAACTGGTGATACAACAATGTTAGCATCATTAATGGGATTAACAGTGTTAAGTTTAGCTGGTTTATGGACTTGTCTTAAAAAAGAAGAATATTAAAAATTTAAAACGGTTATGAAATTTTCATAACCGTTTTGGTTAGAAAATATGCGACAGATTATCAGATTTTATAAAATATATTTAAATATTCTTGTAAGTAATTGAGTTGAGTATTAAATTACAAGAGACAGAATTAATATTTAAGTTGTTGATAAAATTTATTTTGCTATTGACTTTTAAAAAAAATAGGATATACTAATATTAGTAATTATTACTGATAATTACTATAACTAACTTATGAAAATGGAGGAAAATTATAATGGCTAAATTTGTATGTTCAGTATGTGGTTATGTTTATGAAGGGGATGCTGCTCCTGCAGAATGTCCAGTATGTCATGTTGGTGCTGATAAGTTTAAAAAAGTAGAAGGAGAAATGACTCTTGCTGCAGAACATGGTTATGGTATTTATGCTAAAACAGTAAAAAATAATCCAGATATTTCTGATGAAGATAAAAAATATATCTTTGATCAATTAAAAGCTAATTTTGAAGGTGAATGCTCAGAAGTAGGTATGTATTTATGCATGGCAAGAATTGCTCATAGAGAAGGATATCCTGAAATTGGTTTATATTGGGAAAAAGCTGCTTATGAAGAAGCAGAACATGCTGCTAAATTTGCAGAATTATTAGGTGAAGATTTAGAACCTAATATGAAAGCAACAACTAAAGATAACTTAGCATGGCGTGTTGATTGTGAATTTGGAGCAACAGCTGGTAAAGTTGATTTAGCTACATGTGCTAAGAAAAATAACTTAGATGCTATTCATGATACAGTACATGAAATGGCTAGAGATGAAGCTAGACATGGTAAAGCTTTAAAAGGTTTATTGGAAAGATATTTTGATAAATAATAAAAATGGCTTTAGAATGTGCTTTTAAAAGCAAATAAAACCTTTAAAATATATTTTTGACAGGTTTTTGATACATTTTATTTATGAAATTATAGGATACCTATTGTTTTTAGGTATCCTATTTTTTAATGTTAAACTGCAAACTCTACACACCTTTTTTGCTGCAATAACTGTAAATTAATTTATGCTGAGAAGATTCATTGTTTTTGGTAATTTAATGATTGTCATAATAGATTTTTTCTTAAAATATAAAAATCATTAAATTTGGTTCATGAAATAATGAAGGAATTGGAATAATTTAATTTGCGGTCGTTAGGTGTACAGAAAGTGCTGTTTAATATACTACATCAATATCAGCGAATGTATAATAGATCCAAGATGAAAAGTCATAAGACAAAGAAAAGATATCAAATATAATGACGGTAAAGAAGCGATAGATAATGAAGCAATGGAGAAAGTGATTTATGTCACAGATCTGGTAAATATAAAAGTAAAAGAGTTTTCTAGATATATACGTAGACATTGGACGATAGAAAGCTCTTTACACAGGATAATTGATAACATATTCAAAGAGGATCACTGCACATTCAAGAAAGGTCTAGAAAGTTTATCGCTCTTACGAAAGACTATCTATAATATATTCATGCTGGCTCAAACAAGAATAGAGAAAAAACCAACCGAATATATTTTAGATTAACTGACAAACTATTTTGAAGTATTATTCAAATATATATGCGAACCAGTTATGGTAGAATAACTAGTTCTAAAATAATTATAACATGTTAAAAAATGAAATAGTAATAGGAGAATTATACACTTTTTTAGTTTAAAATTGATAATTAATCAAAAAGAAAGAATGATCACAAATAAATCATTATGCTGTATACAGAAACAGTACTATTTATTAATAGTATTCATATTTTTATTGGTTTTTATCTGATTGCCTTATGAATTTTTTCTTGATAATGGTAATTTTCATTGATATGTATTAATATTAATAAGAAAGAAAAGACAGAAACTTTTATGAAAGATAAGATGACTTATGTTATCGTTTCATTTTTTATCAAAGCAGTTGGATCCATTTTAGATGGTGGATTATTATATGAAAATAGAGCAATAAAAAAGATAAATTTAGATAATGATGCAAAAAATATTAGAAAAGATTGGGTTACTGTAGGAAAGGGTTTAAATAAGGTTATTGATAAATATGGGATAGCTTTAAAAGAAAAACCATCTAATGTTGTGGATGATGGTAATACAAAAGTTGAAACAGAGAGAAATGAAAAAGATGAATCTTTAGAAAATAAATTTATAAATACTGGTGAGATTAGAAATATAGCAAATATTTTAAACGAGTCTAATCTACCAATAGATAAAAAACATCAAATTATGGCTGTTATTCAGAAAAAAGAGATATATTCAGGTCCTATTTCACACCCTGAACATTTAAAACAATACGAAGAGCTTGTACTAGGAGCAGCGAATCGTCTTATAAGTATGGAGAAAAACAAGCGACTCATAGGCAAGAAGATGAAGATAAAATCATTAATGCCAAAATAATTAACAAACAGGGGGCAAGTGTTTGGTTTTATTATTCTTATGCTTCTATGTTTTGTTGGTGGCTTTATTTTAATTGCAATGTGTAAGAACAGGTATGGAATTGCCAGTATTATTGACTCAGTTGCGATATTGGCTTTAGCATATATTTATGGTAAGAAAAGTGAATAGTCAACAAAGGCATTATTTGAGTGCCTTTTATTATGGCAAAAAAGAGGAGATGATATGACTTGAAAATAAAAATACGAGCTAGCTATAAAGATTGTCTTGACGGAATGAAATATAAGAATATGGCAACTGACATATGCAGAAAAGTTATGGAAAAGTGCTACCAAAAGAGTGCTGAGGTGCGATTTCGTACAATTGATTTAAACCGTTATGTATTACTTTTAAATATTTTTGGATTTTTAATTACTTAGCATAACAACGATGTTATATTAATTTTTGAAAGAGAAGGGTATGAAAATGATAAGTAATAAAATAAAATCCTTATTAAATTTAACAAATAAAAAAACAATTAATGTATGTTCTACATTAGGTATTTTAGAGGCTGTGATATTATAGAAAGGTTAAAAAAATACCTTCAAAATAGAAGAATTAATAAAAATAACAAATCTTACAGATACCAGACTTGCTTTTGTAGATAAAAGCGGGAAAATTTTAATAGAATTTAACAAATAGGCCATTATCCTTTAAATCTGCTTAATAAAAGTTAGTGCTAGCAAACATAAGCTATTGTCTGGTTGTCCTTGTTATAAGTATGTGTTCATTTATAGGTACAAAATTGACATAATTTTTGACAGTTTTTTAGATAATTACTTATAAAATAAAGGCTAAGTATTAACGATCATCGATTATTAAACTTAAAAATTTTATTTAATAGTAACCAAATAATCATTAAAAATCCGATTATACATATAAATAAATTAGATAGATATTTTGAATTTATAGGATGTAGATGTAATAATGCGTTTACATTTTTTTTATATTGAGCGTAAGATAGAAAAAGTATTTAAATTGATTTTTAGAAAGAATTTAATGTGTGTCTAGATATAATAGATAAGAAAATAATAATATTTAGCACTCAATGCTTGACAGTGCCAAAAATAGGTATATAATATAGTTAGCACTTGGATATAAGGAGTGCTAAAGGAGTGATAAACATGAACATTGAAAAATGGACTGCTAAAATGCAGGAAGCAATCCAAAAAGCAATTATGATGGCCAGTGAGATGGGACATCAAGTAGTAGATGTAGAACATTTTTTATTAGCATTATTAGAAGATAATGCAGGTATTTTATATCGGGTTTTATCAAAAAGTAATGTTGATATTGCAAATTTGCAAAATAAGTTATCAAATAGGCTCCAAGGTAAACCGGTTGTTAGTAATGTAGATATAAATAGTATACGTATTTCTTATGATCTAAATCAGCTGTTTAATTTAGCTGATAAGCAGATGCATAAATTTAAAGATGAATATTTGAGTGTTGAACATTTGATTATGGCATTATTTGAATTAAATAGTTCTTGGATCAAAGATTTATTGAATGAATATCATTTGAACCAAAAAGACGTTAAAAAGGTTATCGATGAAATGCGGGGTGATAATATGGTTAATAATCAAAATCCTGAAAATCAGTATGAAGTATTAGAAAAATATGGGCGTGATTTAACTAAAGATGTTGCAGATGGTAAACTTGATCCAGTTATCGGACGTGATGAGGAAATTCGACGGGTTATTCAAATTTTGTCACGAAAAACAAAAAATAATCCGATTTTAATTGGGGAACCAGGTGTTGGTAAAACTGCAATCGTAGAAGGATTAGCATGGCGAATTTTTAAAAATGATGTACCAGTTTCGTTGCAAAATAAGACTTTATATGAATTAGATTTAGGAGCATTAGTAGCTGGAGCTAAATATCGCGGTGAATTTGAAGAACGATTAAAAGCTGTTTTAAATGAAATCAAAAAGGCTGAAGGTGAAATCATCTTATTCATTGATGAAATCCATCAGTTAGTTGGAGCAGGGAAAACAGATGGCGCAATGGATGCTGCCAATTTATTAAAACCAATGCTGGCACGTGGAGAATTGCATTGTATCGGCGCTACGACTTTAGATGAATATCGAATGTATATTGAAAAAGATGCAGCCTTAGAACGACGTTTTCAAAAGGTACAAGTTGATGAGCCGGATCAGGATGATACTATCGCTATCTTACGTGGTTTAAAGGATTCTTTTGAATCACATCATGGAGTGCAAATTACTGATAGCGCTATTATAGGAGCCGTGAATATGTCACAGCGTTATATTACAGATCGTTTTTTACCTGACAAAGCAATTGATTTAATTGATGAGGCTTGTGCTTCAATTAGGATGGAAATAGATTCTTTGCCTGAAGAATTAGATGTTATTACTCGTGAAAAGAATCGATTGGAAATGGAACGAATTTCAATTGAAAAAGAGGATAAAAATGAAGATAATGAAAAACGTTTAAATGAAATCAAAGGTCGTATAGCATCTTTAGATGAAGAAGTAAAAGGATTAACTGATAAGTGGCAGGAAGAAAAGAAGTCTTTAGATCATGTAAAGGAATTAAAAGATCAAAAAGTCCGCTTAGAAGCGCTAAAAGATAAATATCAAACTGAAGGTAATTTAGAAGAAGCCTCTAAAATTAAATATCAGACATTACCACAAATCGAAAAAGAAATTAAACAATTTGAGGCTTCAAAACAAGAAGATGATTTATTACAGGAAAAAGTAACTGTAGAAACTGTAAGTGAAGTAATTGCCCGCTGGACAGGAATCCCTGTTAACAAATTAATGGAATCTGAACGTGAAAAGTTATTACGTTTAGATGAGGCATTAAAGGTAAGAGTTATTGGTCAGGATAATGCAATTGAAAAAGTTACTGATGCAATTTTAAGATCACGTGCTGGAATCAATGATGAAAATCGACCAATTGGAAGTTTCTTATTTCTGGGACCTACAGGAGTTGGTAAAACTGAAGTTGCTAAATCACTAGCTGAACAATTATTTGATACAGAAAAAAATATTGTTCGAATTGATATGTCTGAATACATGGAAAAATTCAGTGTGTCTAGATTAGTTGGAGCACCACCAGGATATGTTGGTTATGAAGAAGGTGGACAATTAACAGAAGCAGTAAGACGTCATCCATATAGTATTGTCTTATTAGATGAAATTGAAAAAGCTCATCCAGAAGTATTCAATATTTTGTTACAGGTATTAGATGATGGTCGAATTACTGATTCTAAGGGAAATTTGGTAAGTTTTAAAAATACAATTATTATCATGACTTCTAATATCGGTTCAAATTATTTGTTAGAGGGTAATAATGACAGTACTCGTACAGCTGTTGATAATGAGCTGAAAGTTCATTTTAAACCAGAGTTTTTAAATCGTATTGATGAAATAGTTTATTTTAATTCTCTTGATCAAAGTGTAGTTAATAAAATAATTGATAAATTTATTAAACAGTTATCAGATCGTTTAAGTGATAAAAAGATTATAATTAATGTTAGTGATCGGGCTAAATCGATTATTAGTGAACAAGGGTATGATGTGACATTTGGTGCTCGTCCATTAAAAAGGTTTATTCAATCTAATATTGAAACTTTAATTGCTCGTGAAATGATTGGCGGGTCAATTAAAAATGGTAGTACAATAACTATAGATTATGATAATGGTTTTAAGATATTAAGTTAGATAGAGATTTAAAAGACAATGACTGGTATTTTATATTTTTACTCAATAAAGGGTAAAAGGTATATTATCAGCATTGCCTTTTTTATTTTCTAAAATAATTTTTAATATAGTAATAAAAATTTGTTATAATAATAAAAGATAGGGGGTAAATATGAAAATCGCGATATCACAATTTGATATGTCTTTTGAAGATATTGAGACAAATAAAAAAGAAGTAAAGAAAATGATTAAATTAGCTAAGTTAAATCATGCAGATTTAATTATATTTCCAGAAATGACATTAACTGGATTTACAATGAAGTGTAATGAAATGTATGATGAAACTATTGATGATTTTTTTAAAGCGTTATCACAAAAATATTCTATAAAAATTATTTATGGTAAAATTAATAAAAAAGAAGATTTGTATTATAATAATTTGATTATTGTTGATGGACAAAAAGAATTACTTAGCTATAATAAGATCCATCCATTTTTAAAAGAAAGAAATTATTATCATTGTGGTAATAAAATATCCTGCTGCAATATTAATGGCTATAATATTAGTTGTTTTATTTGTTATGATTTACGTTTTCCAGAAATTTTTCAATTGGCTTCTAAAAAAAGTGATTTAATAGTTGTTATTGCATCCTGGCCAAAAGAAAGAGATGAACACTGGATAACATTATTAAAAGCACGGGCAATTGAAAATCAATGTTATATCCTGGGCGTTAACCGGGTTGGTTACGACCCAAATCAAAGCTATATTGGTCATAGTGTTTTATTTGATCCATGGGGAATGCAGGTTAATGATATAAGTGATCAAGAGGGCTTGATTTATGTATATGTAGAACATAGTTTAGTGGATCATGTAAGAAAAAATTGTAATTTAAAAAGTGGTCGCAGAGAAGATCTATATTATAAATTAATGAAGGAATATAATGATAAATTATAATTGGGACTTAATTAATAAGTCCTTTTTTGAATAAATTGTAAAAAAGAGGTAATGAATATCAATGATAGAGGTGAATTAATGCAAAGGTTAAGACGTGTAATTAAAAAATTTATTTCACCACAGGGTAATCTTTTTCGGTATTCATCTAGTTTTTGTATTTTATTGGCGTTATTACCAGGATTAATTATTGTTTTAAAAATTTTTCAAAATGAAATTTTAAATAATCCAGAAATAATTAATTTCTTATTTGACTATATACCAGAGGTTTTATTAGCACCATTTATACAATATATCTTATCAAAGCAGTATAATACTTATTTATCAATGATTGTTTCAATGTCTTTATCGATTTATTTAGCGAGTAATGCCTGTTACTCATTTATGCTAATTTCAATGAATGACGAAAATTTTTCTACTTATAGTATTTTAATTAGAATCAAAGCTATAATTATGTTCATCTATTTGATTATTGGCTTAATTATTTTAGCAATAGTTAATTATATAATTAATAGTATCATCATTATTGTAATTGGTTTATTAGTATTTTTTTATCTTTTTTATCGCATTTTATCTTTTGAAAAGAAACCTGTTACATATGGAATAATAGGTTCAATATTTGCAAGTAGTGGAATAGTGATGATAGGAATATTTTTTTTCTATTATGTTGAACATTATACTAGATATGATATTTTATATGGTCCACTGGCTAGTTTAGTTGTGTTGTTAATATCGATTTATTTAATTTCTAGTGTCATATATTTTGGATATTGTTTAAATCGTGAGTACAGTAAATCTTATCAAATACGTAGACATAAACATAAATGGTATTATGTTTGGGGTGATAAGTTAATTAAAAGGGTCATAAAAAAATTAAAAGATGTTTAGTTTGTAAATTATTAAAATATAATATTGGATAAAGCCTCCTTAAAATGTAGTAATTGTAGTCTTTGATTACTATATTTTAAGGAGGTTAAGTCTATAAAAGATATCATTGCAGGATAAAATAATATATCATGACAAAAATAAATCGGCTTAAAAAAGATAATAGTTTTTAATAAAATATGATAAGATCGAATATTTAATATGAGTTAAATAAGATATATTGATTTGCTGATAGATTAAAATTCTTTTATCCCAGTATCAAACATGGTAGAATGTTAGCGGAGGATTGTTATGCAGCGATATTTTATAAAGGAAGACTTAACAAATAAACAGAATTTAATATTATCTGCTAATGATTTTCATCATCTGAAAAATGTTATGAGAAGTAAAAATGGTGATGAAATCACTTGTATTGATATAAATGGGCAAGTATATTTTGGTATGATTGATGATATTGATCAAGGATTAATTAAAATCATAAAAAAATTAGATGAAAATAATGAGTTGGATGTGGAAGTAACTTTAATATATGCCTTGCCAAAGGGTGATAAATTTGAACTGGTTCTACAAAAAGCTACTGAATTAGGAGTTAGTAGAATTGTTCCGTTATTAACACAGCGTTGTGTAGTTAAAACAGATAAAACAAAATTTACAAAAAAAATAACTCGTTATGAAAAAATACTGAAAGAGGCAGCTCAACAGTCAAGAAGAAATAAGATACCTCAGATAGTAAATGTTATTAAACTAAATGAAATTAGTGAATATTTAGGTACATATAATTTAGTTGCTTATGAAGAAAAGGCAAAAGCAGGTGAACATTTAGTTTTAAAACAATGCTTGGATAAATTAAAAGCTAATGATAAAATAACAATTATTGTAGGAAGTGAAGGTGGTTTTGATCAAAAAGAAATTGAATTGATGGAATCGATGGGGATTAGTGCCTGCTCTTTAGGTAAAAGGATTTTAAGAAGCGAGACAGCCCCACTATATATGTTAAGCATAATTGGTTATGTTAGGGAGATTAGTAAATGAAGGTATTAGAGTTATTATATAAGTATCGTTATGAAATAAAGTTAAATAAAACAAGTTTGTTTCATTTTGTTAATGAGGGTAGTAAGGAAATTGAAAATGAAGGATTTAACTATAAAGTAAAAAAACCCTGGGATTTATTTGCATATGAAGTTATTTTAAAAGGAATTAGAGCAAAAAAGATGATTGATGAATGTTACAATAAATTTGTAACTGATAATTATGATTTATTTGAACATATAAATTATGAACAAAAACAAAAAATATTTCTTCACGATATGAAAAAAGTTACAGCATCACTTACTAATTTTAAGGATGATAATAGTGGAGAAATCATCTATATTCCCTATTTAGAACCATTTATAAATAAGTATTATGTCAATGATTATTTACTAGTAACTTTAAAACATCATATATCATATATAAAAAAGTATCCCAAAGATATTGATATATTTATTAAATTATTTGGGATGCAGGCATATAATTCTGATTTTTCCAGTTTACAGTTAGTCGGTCAAGATAAAGAAAATGATTATTTATACCATGATGATTTTAAAGTAGTTTATCAATTTAATAATAGTAAACTAATTAATGAGATATGTTTAATTGATAAATATACAAAAGAATATCCAGATTTAAAATTAATTAAAGATGTTATAGCAAAAATAATCAAACAAGAGAGTAGTGAACAAATTTTGGAATTTTTATATGAACATAAATTTATAGGTGAAAAGACCCATAAGAAAATTATAAAAAAATTAAAATAAGGTGAGTAAATGAAAACAGTAGCGTTCCATACATTAGGTTGTAAAGTAAATACATATGAATCAAATGCAATGTTAAAAATATTTAATGAGGCAAATTATCAGGAAGTTGATTTTAAAGAAATTGCAGATGTCTATGTTATAAATACATGCACAGTTACTAATACTGGTGATAGTAAATCTCGACAAATGATTCGTAAAGCAATTCGTAAAAATCCTCAGGCTACAGTATGTGTAGTAGGGTGCTATAGTCAAATAGCCCCAGAAGAAATTGAACAGATTGAAGGTGTTGGAGTTGTTTTAGGAACACAGTATCGAAAAAATATTGTAAAATATGTAGATGAATATTTAAAGACTGGTAAAGTAATTGTAAAAGTTGATAATGTAATGAATTTGAAAAAATTTGAGGATTTAAATATTGATCGATTTAAAAATACTCGTGCTTTTTTAAAAATTCAGGATGGATGTAATAATTTTTGTACATATTGTATTATTCCATATGCAAGAGGCAGAGTTCGCTCAAGAGATAAAGATAGCGTTTTAAACCAGGCTAGGCGTTTAGTTGCTAATGGTTATGTTGAAATTGTATTAACCGGAATTCATACAGCTGGTTATGGTGAAGATTTAAAAGATTATAGTTTTTATGATTTACTGGTCGATCTAGTAAAGATAGAGGGACTTAAGCGATTAAGAATTTCGTCAATTGAAACAAGCCAGATCAGTGATGAAATTATTGATTTGATTGGTTCAAATGAAATAATTGTTGATCATTTGCATGTTCCTTTACAATCAGGATGTGATGCGACATTAAAAAGGATGAATCGGAAATATACAACTAATCAATATTTAGAAAAAATAAATAAGATACGTAGTTATTTACCAGATATTGCTTTTACTACAGATGTGATTGTTGGTTTTCCTGGCGAAAGTGATGAAGAATTTGAACAGACATATAATTTTATTAAAAAAGTTAACTATAGTGAATTACATGTTTTTCCATATTCACCACGGAAAAATACTCCAGCGGCAAAAATGAAAGATCAGGTAAAAGATCAAATAAAACATGAACGGACTAACCGTCTATTAGAATTATCCAAGGAGTTAAATCAAAATTTTGCATTGAAACAAATTGGAAAATCTCTTAAAGTATTATTTGAAAAACGTGATGGAGATTATCTGATTGGTCATGCAGGTGATTATTTAAAAGTTAAAGTTAAAACGGATAATGATTTAATTGGTGAAATTGTTGATGTTAAAATTGATAAATATGATGGAATGCTGGAAGGAAGTGTTGTTTAATGAAACGTTTAAATGAATTGTATGATATTGATAATGATATGAAAATATATTCAATTCATAGTGATTCGCGTTATGTTAAACCGTATTCGATTTTCTTTTGCATTGAAGGGTTGAGTGTTGATGGACATCGATATGTTGAAGATGCTATTTTTCAGGGGGCAAAGGTAATTATTTATTCGAAAACTTTACCATATTATCATGATAAAATTATTTATATTTTAGTAGATAATACTTTAGAAGAGTTAAATCGTGTTTCTAATATTTTTTATGATTATCCGAGTAATAAAATGAAAATTATTGGGGTTACAGGCAGCAGTGGGAAAACTATTGTAGCATCGATGATCAAAGATGCGATGTCAAGATATTGTAATACTGGTTATATTGGAACGATTTCATTAGAATACAATGGGCGCAAAGAAGAATGTCCCTATACTACACCGGAAACTTTGTATTTACAGCGTAAATTATTTGAAATGAATCGTAGTGGTGTAAAGGTTGTAGCAATGGAAGCATCAAGTCATGGTCTAGCATTAGGCAGGGTTGACAGTGTTAATTTTAGTATTGCTGTAATGACTAATATTGGTGCTGAACATTTAGATTTTCATGGAACTAGGCAGCAGTATGTTTTAGCCAAACAAAAGTTATTTGAGATGATCAAGCCAACTGACTGGGCGATTTTAAATAGTGATGATATTAATTTTTCACAAATAAAAAATAATACTAAAGGAAGAATTTTAACATACGGAATAGAAATCGATAGTGATGTCATGGCTAAAAATATTAGATTATATTTAGATCATAGTGAGTTTGATTTAATTTTTAAAGGGAATACTTTTCATGTCTTATCACCAATACTAGCAAAATTTAATATATACAATGTTTTAGCTTTGGTGTGTGTTTTAATCGCAATGGGATGTGATGATAATATGGTTTTAGATGCTGTAGAAAATGTAAAACCAGTAGAAGGCCGGATGGAACTGATCCAGGCTAAACAAAAATTTTCTGTAATAGTTGATTATTGTCAGCATATTAGCAATTATGAAGAGATTTTTGAATTTGTTGAAAGTGTAAGGCAAAATCGCGGACGCCTAATAGCCGTATTAGGGGCACCTGGAAAACGTAATTATAAATTGCGTAAAGAATTAGGTGAAGTAGCAAATAGATATTTAGATCATGTGATTTTGACACAATTAGATGATCGTGGTGAAAATGTCTACGATATATGTAAAACAATTCAAGCAGATATAGTTGATATTAATAGTGTGATTATTCCATCAAGACAGATTGCAATTGAGCAGGCGATAGAGATAGCGTGTAAAGATGATATTATTTTGGTTCTAGGTAAGGGACATGAAAAGTTTATTTCATTAGAGGTAGGACAAGCAGATTATCTTGGTGATAGCGTGATTGTAAAAGAAGCAATTGAACGAATATATGGAGGTAATGATGATGAGCTATAACAAAATGATTGATCATACAATTTTAAGAGCTGATGCAACTAAAGAAATGGTGAAAAAAATAATTGATGAGGCTAAAGCATATCATTTTGCTTCAGTGTGTGTTAATCCTGTATGGGTCAGTTTTTGTGCTAATGAGCTGGCTCAAAGCAATGTTAAAGTGTGTACTGTAATTGGCTTTCCTTTAGGAGCAAATACTAAAGCAGTAAAAGCTTTTGAAACTAAGGATGCTGTTAATAATGGCGCTGATGAAATTGATATGGTAATTAATATTGGAGCTTTAAAAGATGGCGATAAACAGCTGGTTTTGGATGATATAAAAGCAGTTGTTGAAGCTGCTGCGGGAAAATGTGTTAAGGTTATTATAGAAACCTGTTTATTAAGTGATAAAGAAATCGTTTTAGCTTGTCAGCTTGCTAAAGCGGCTAAGGCTGCATTTGTTAAAACATCAACTGGCTTTTCAACTAGTGGAGCAACACCTGAAGATGTTGCTTTGATGAAGAAAACAGTTGGTGATGAATTAGAAATTAAGGCTTCTGGTGGGGTACGAAGTCTTGATGATATGGAAAAGTTAGTTAAGGCTGGTGCTACAAGGATCGGTACTAGTTCAGGATGTAAGTTAGTAGGCAAATAAAGTTAATTTAAGGAGCTGTTTTATGAAGCTTCTTTTTTAAAATACAATTAAAAATTTTGTTATTTTTATGAGAACAAAAACAACAAAAAAATGCTAATAATTATAAAGACTGATAAGTATTATTATTTTTATAATTATAATTGTAAGCGCTAACAAATCGAAAAAAGGGGGATTGATAGAAAATATAAAATTTAACTAAAAAGTTAATAAAAATTTTATTAAAAAATAATAGAAAGGGGAAAGGAAAAAAGTGTGAAAAATAATTGAACCCAATCGTGAGTAAAAACACAAAAAAAGACGAACTTAAAAACAAGTTCAGTTTTACTTAGAAAAAACAGAATATTATTTAGGAATATCTTGAA